>JBGYPO010000153.1:0-30182 GCA_041838435.1 Aliicoccus sp.
CTAGAGGGAAAAGTGTTCCCCACGAACTAAAAACCAGTTGTGGTGAACACCCTGGAGCGAAAAGTGTTCCCCACGAACTAAAAACCAGTTGTGGTGAACACCCTGGAGCGAAAAGTGTTCCCCATGGACTAAAAAACAGTTGTGGTGAACACCCTGGAGCGAAAAGTGTTCCCCACGAACTAAAAACCAGTTGTGGTGAACACCCCAGTGTCAAAGGCGGTCCACAGGGGGTTCAAAAAAGTCTGAGTGGAGCACGGTGAAAGGCCAGGCGCTCCACAGCACTCTGAAAGAGCCGACCTGGAGCACTTCCAACAAATAATCCCAATTAGAAATCTACAAATGTTAAGCTAAACACAATATAATTAAAGGGGAGCATAAAATGAGTGAAGAAATCGAAGAGAAAAATCTATTTATGATGTGTACCTCTCTGAATAAAGAAGCGGTAAGTGATATACCAAGTGGTTATCATATCCGTCTCTGTCAGGAAGATGAGCTGGACATATGGAAAGCGATGCAGTTTGATACTGATGAAGAAGCGCGTGAATATCATGACTTTATGACTGACTATTATAATCAGGTATATCGTAGAAAAGGTAATCTTTTCTTCAGCAGGTGTCTTTTCATCTGTGATCAGGAGAACACTCCAATCGGCACCTGTTTCTTATGGAAAGCATATGATGCGATTTGGACGCTACACTGGTTTAAAGTACAGAAAGAATATGAAGGTAAAGGGATTGGACGTGCATTACTTTCATATGTTATGACCTCATTACCAGAAGAAGATTATCCAATATATCTGCACACACATCCGGAAAGTATTAAAGCACTAAAATTATATTCGGACTTCGGATTCAAACTCATCACTGATCCTTTTATCGGCAACAGACGCAATCATTTAAACGAATGCATCCCCATCTTAGAAACTCAAATGATAAATACAGATTTTAAACGCTTGCAGTTTACACCTGCAACAGAACATTTCCTAAAAGTAGTCAGCGCTTCAAATATAGAAGAATTCTAAAGTTATGGAATACATTAGTAATCAAAATATAGAATAGAGCAGATGAATTATTTTGACCGTCTTAATTATTAGTATTGTTATATTATTCATTGCATCCGGTTATTTCTCCGGGAGTGAGACGGCACTGACTGCAACGAACTCCATGAAACTTCAACTTAAAGCTCAAAGCGGAGATAAAAAAGCGGAGCGCCTCTTAAAACTGGTGAACAATCCAAACTTGTTCATACCCGGAATCCTCATTGCCAACAACGTGCCGAACATTGTCTTGCCTTCACTCGTTACAATTGTCGGTCTCCAGTATGGCTGGAATATCGGTATAACGACGGGGATATTAACTGTGCTCATTATCATATTCGCTGAAGTTGTACCAAAATCAATTGCAGCTGCTTTCCCGGAAAGAACAGCGAACATCGTATATTTTCCGACGATGATTATTCTACAAATATTGAAGCCTTTTATCTGGGCCTTAAACCTCATCACTAAAACAATTATTCGCCTCCTTGGCAAGGGACAGGATGCCGAAATTACAATTACCAATGCCGAGATGCGCGCAATGGTCGACATCGGTCATACAGAAGGGACGTTTAAGAACGAGGAAATGTACCTTATGAAATCTGTTCTTGATTTTAAGACGCTGAATGTGTCTGATGTGCTGAAGACGCACCGTGTTGAAATGAAGGCGATTCCTGTTGATATTACGTATCAGGAAGCGGAAGATTTCCTGATTGAAAACCATCTGACGCGCTACCCTGTTTACGATGGTGATATGGATAATATTGTCGGCGTGTTTCATGCGAAAGCGATACTACCGTGGCGCCGCAACCCGGATAAAGGGATAGTGGACTTTTCGGATACGGAACCTTTGTTTGTGAATGAGTTTAATCCGCTTGAAGAAGTATTTAAAACAATGTCTGATAAAAAGAAACACATTGCTATCGTGCTCGATGAATATGGTGGAACAGAGGGACTCATTACCCATGAAGATTTGATTGAGACAATAATCGGTGAAGATATTGAAGATGAGATGGATATATCAGATGCGCTCATTCATCATCAGACCGATACGGAAATTATTTGTGATGGCCGCTTGTCGTTACACCGATTAAACAATGTGTTCAAGATAGAACTCTCGGAAGAAACCGACAATGTTGCGAGTTTTGTAATCAGTCAATATAGCTACTTGCCGGAAGCGGGCACAACGTTTGAATATGAGAACCTGCAGTTTACAGTGCTGGAAGTCAGTGAACAACGCGTAAATAAAATAGAGATTAAAAAGCTTGAGAGTGAAGAGGAAGAGGTGTAAAGAGCATGTGTCGAGAATGAGAAAAATATTCTATATGATATAATTAATCATTATTATTCTAATTTAAATTTATATAATTTCTTATACAGTGTTAGTGAGGTGAATGAATTGGATGACATGTTAAATTATTTACAGTATGAGCCAGAAGGACAACTACTGGAAAGAAAAAGAGCAAATATCCACCCTAAAGATATTGCTATGCACATGAGTGCATTTGCTAATGCTGAAGGTGGAACTTTAGTCATTGGTATAGAAGATGATGGAATAATTAGTGGTTTTAACCACGCTAAGGCTAAAAAGATAGAAGAATATATAGAAGCACCATTTGAATATCTTTCTAGAATACCTAAATATACTAAAAATAAACTTGAAGTAAGCACTACTAATGATGCAAGTAATTATATTATAATATTTGAAATTGAGCCGAGCTATGATGCAATTATTTCCTTGAAAGATGACACGGTATATTTGAGAGTAAATGATAAAAGTAAGAAATTAACACACACACAAATTACTAATTTAGAGTATGATCGTGGTTCAAGACGGTTTGAAGAAGAGCTCGTTGAGTATTCATCAATTGAAGATATAAACGAAGAGTTAGTAGATGAATTTAAACAACTGCTGGGAACGAATGTAAGTACAGAAAAACTTTTAAAAGCTAGAGGATTTATGAGGGATGGTAGACTCACAGTGGCCGGCCTTCTATTATTTAGCGATAATATCAATGTATACTTTCCAAGCGCGCGAATTCGCTTCATGAGATATGAAGGGACTAAAGAAGAATCAGGGGCGAGATTAAATATCATTAAAGATGTCACATTTGATAAGGCATTACCTAATGCGATTAGAGAAGCGAGAACTTTCATTAATACTCAATTACGTGAATATACGTTTCTTGGTAATGAGGGAAGATTTGTTTCGCTTCCAGAATACCCTGAGTTTGCTTGGTTTGAAGGAATGATTAATGCCATTGTTCACCGAAGATACGATAATTTAGGCGACCACATAAGAATTAAAATGTTTGATGATAGGCTGGAGATAAGGAGTCCTGGAGCATTACCTGCTTCTGTAACCTTGGAAAATATTAAAGAAGAAAGGTATTCTAGAAATCCTAAATTGGCGGCTGCCCTTACTCAGTATAAATGGGTCAGAGAATCAAATGAAGGTGTTGGGCGTATATTTGATGAGATGAAAGACTACTTTTTAGATGACCCTGTGTATTCAGAACCTAATAATAGTTCAGTTCAACTAACATTGAAAAACAACATTGTTGCTAGAAGAGAGCGTGAAACAGGGAGAGTAAGTGAAATTATCACGCCTGAATTATTCGGACAGCTAGATGAAAATGAAGAGAAGATTGTAAGATATCTTTATAACAGTGGGCCACTTACACCATCAACTACAGCAAATTTGATTGGAAGAAGTGCAGTTCCTACACGAAACATCTTACATAGATTATTAGAAAAAGAAATTATTAGAGTCCATCAATCTCATTTAAAAGACCCACACAAATATTATACATTAAAAGAAAGTAAATAATGAAGATTAGAAATATGTTTTAGTAAATCGTCTCGTAAATATAAAGATTCAATAAAAAAGTCATTAGCTGCTAAGATGCGAGGTATCGAGTAGATATCGAAAACTATTGAGTAGCTAGATAAATTACATTGGATTTAATAGAAAACCCTAAAATCCCGAGGGTTTGAGGGGTATCGAGTAGAAAACGAAAACTATCGAGTAACTAGATAAATTATATTAAATTTAATAGAAAACCCTTAAATACCAAGGGTTTTAGGGGTATCGAGTAGAAAACGAAAACTATCGAGTAACCAGATAAATTACATTAAATTTAATAGAAAACCCTTAATACCAACGGGTTTAAAGGGTATCGAGTAGAAATCGAAAACTAACGAGTAACTAGATAAATTACATAAGATTTAGAAAAAAATCCTTAAATCGCAATGGTTTTCAGGGTATCGAGTAGAAATCGAAAACTATCGAGTAACCAGATAAATTAAATTAGATTTAATAGAAAACCCTTAATACCAATGGTTTTCAGGGTATCGAGTAAAAATCGAAAACAATCGAGTAACTAGATAAATTTAAATATATTTACTATCAATCGTTAAATGACTTTCGAGCAGCTCGAAAATATATTCTAAATACTGGCTCTATTATTGAGAAGCATTCCCTGGAGACTGGGAGTGCTTTTATTTTTCCCAGAGAAGATCCTTAGTAGTTAGGTAATATGTATGTGATATAATTTCACCAATAATAAATACTAGTAAAGGGGTGAGAATATTGTTTGAAAAAAATCGAACGTACCAATTAAAGAATGGTAAGAAAGTAGTCTTGGAAAATATATATGAGGATTATTATTCTGAAAATAAATATGTAATTATTCGTGACGATAAAAACAAGTATATAAGTGAGTACTCTCAATTTAAATCAGATATTCTGGTCTCAAATCCCCCATTTAATAATCCCCAAAAGAGAACTACCCAAGATAAAATCAATTTATATCGTTCATATTTCCGAGGTAATGATGATGTTATTGCAACGAGTTTTAAAACTAAAGAAGGAAAGATGGTTTATTTTCCCTATTGCCATATTAGAAAGCAAGCGCCATGTCCGAAAGTACATAAGCCCCGATTTCAATGTTCGACGTGCACCTTACATCGTTTTCAAAAGATGACAGATAAGGTCATCTTTAACCATTTGAAGGGTGTAGATAAACGAAATAAAGAAGTATTATATGGTATTTATCCTATGCTGTCTGATAATACCGTTTATTTTTTGGCTATTGATTTTGATGAAAAAGATTGGAGAAATGAAGTAAAGATATTTATAGAAGTTTTAAAGGAATTTAATATCGACTACCTAATTGAAATTTCTCAGTCTGGTAATGGGTCTCACATTTGGTTTTTCTTTGAAGATAATATTCCAGCAAAGACAGCCAGAGATTTTGGAAATCAATTATTAAAACAAGCAATGAAAAATTATCCTGAACTAAGTTTTGGTTCATTTGACCGTCTGTTTCCGAGTCAGAATGAGCTTGCAACAGGGGGATTTGGTAATTTAATCGCATTACCTTTACAAGGGAAGCGGGTGCTTCAAGGTTTTAGCCGTTTTGTAGATGATGATTTAGAGATTATTGATGACATTTGGGCAGCTTTAGAGCAAACAAAAAAGTTGTCGTTAGATTTCATTGAGAACATTATACAAAGATTAAATAAGGATTTACCAGTATCCTATTATAAATCGGATCACAATGACGTTGAAGAGAATCTTTCTTTGTTTGATTTTGATAAAAAGTCGGCATTATCAGAAGAGATAATAGACATTATAGTTGATACAAAAATTAAAATTAATTTAAATGACATTACCAAACATGACGCTGTGAAGTTGAAGTATTTGGCGAGTTTTCACAACAAGGCGTATTATACTGCGTTAAATAAGAGGTTAAGTACATTTCAAATTCCAAGAATTATATCATTAAGTGAAGTACATGATTCTTATATTGAATTACCTAGAGGTCTATTAGATAACGTTAAAGAATTATATCCTAATGCAAACTTTATTGATAAAACAACAGACGGCAAGATAATAGATGTCCGATTTCAGGGTGAATTATATGATAATCAAAAGAAAGCACTTAGTGAATTAATCAAGAATGACATGGGAATACTCTCAGCAGGAACTGGGTTTGGAAAGACGATAGTGGCAAGCAAGTTGATAGCGGATAAAAGCGTGAGTACCCTTATATTAGTTCACAATAAGAATTTGGCAAAACAGTGGCAATCTCAGCTTGAAACATTTTTAGATTTAAAAGATGAACCGTTCGCAGAATATACCCCTAAGGGGAATAAGAAAAAGAAGAGTAAGATAGGCAAGATATATGATGGAAAAATATTGCGCAGTGGCAATGTTGATATAGGATTATTTCAATCATTAACAAAAATAGAATCTGCAGAAGAAATATTAAATAATTATGGAATGGTTATTGTAGACGAGGCACATCATGTTGCTGCGAAAACATTTGAAGATGTCATTAAAGATGTAAAGAGCAAATATATCTATGGACTTACTGCAACCCCTAAACGGGAAGATGCGCTTGAAAACATTTTATATATGAGACTCGGAGAAATTAGTCATCAGGTTCAAAAAGAAATACCTAAACATATCAATCAAAAATTATATGTCAGATTTACGAGTTTAGGCGAGCAAATGGTTAATATTCAAGAGAATCAAATACACGATAATAATGAAATGATGGTTGATGATAGGGATAGAAATCAGCAAATCGTTGAAGATATTAAAGATTGTATTAATGAAAATCGTCACATCATCGTTTTATCGAGATATGTTGAACATATTGACAGGTTAAAACAACTTTTACTTGAGAATAATTTAGAAGCTCCGATTTATATTTTAAATAGTAAAATGAAAACCTCTGTGTTGAAACAAGAGCTAAGTGAACTTAAAAAAGAGGGAAAACCATTTGTTTTACTTACTACGGGAAGTTACGCTGGAGAAGGTTTCGACTTACCAGCTCTAGATACATTAATGATGGTTATGCCTATTAAGGCTAAGGGCAGTATTCAACAGTACTCTGGTCGACTACTCAGGAACCTGGATGAGAAAGAAGAGTTGCGCGTTTATGATTATGTAGATTATGCAATTCCGATGTTTTATAGGATGTATTTAAAACGGTTAGGAACGTACAAAAAATTAGGCTATCGGTTATTTGAAGATGAAAAAACTGAGCTATATAAAAGTAATATCTTTGAAGGTTCTTATGAGACAATGCTGTTCGGTGATCTTGAGAATGCTGTCAAAGAATTTACGATTATCTTACCTTGGGTGACCGAAGATTATTTGATGCAGTTGAGACAAATTCATTACCAGAGTGAATGTAAAAAGACGATTGTTATTACGACTAAGATGGAGTCGATATTTGCTAATCATTTCAGAGAGTTAAGAAATTTAGGTTTTAATATTATAGTTAACAGGAAAGTTCAGCAATACTTTGTGATAATTGATGGAAATATAGTATGGATGCTGCCAAATGGACAAACAGAAAATGATGGCGAGAAACTATCTCTGAGAATATACAGTAAAGAAATTGGAAGAAGAATTTTAAGATTTAATGGGATTGGTTGAAGATGAGACAGATGAAGCTGATGCATTCATTCAGCATCAGACCGACGCGGAGATTATTTGTTCTCTATGTATAGGAACGGCCACCCAAAGTCATTTCTATGTTATGATATCTTTTTAGAAAGGAGATTGAAAATTGAACCTAAGACAAATGGCGGTTGCCTTTCTTATAAATGAAGAAGATAAAATTTTACTTCTTCAGAAAAAGCAGAATGAAAGAATGTTCTCAGGGTTACTGGTACCAATAGGTGGTCATATAGAAAAAGACGAGCTCAATATTCCCGAGGTTGCATGTTTAAGAGAGATAGAAGAGGAAACAGGACTAAACTCTAGTGAAATAAATAAAATACAACTTCGATATATCGTACATAGACTAGTGCATAATAAAGAAATTAGAATACAATATGTGTTTTTTGGGAAATTATCCAAAAATATCACTTTAATTGATAGTGATGAAGGATCTTTAGAATGGTTTAATTACGATGGTATTGAAGAGCAAAGTGTAACAGCAACAACAATTGAAACTTTGAAACATTATTATAATATAGGTAAGTTTAATAAAGAGATATATGTTGGTAGCATGAAGTCATTAAAAGGTAAGGCTGAAATAACTTGGGGTCTATTGGAAGACTGGGAATGACTACATTAGAAAAGAAATTTGCGAAAGAGATATTGCATTTTAAATATAGGTGTTACTAAAAATATATAGAAATGAAAGGAAGCAATTAGATATGAAATCTTTTTCACACAATCCGCATGATTATGAATGTCCATTCTGCCGCATTGTCTCGGGTGGAGAAAAAAATAATAAAGGAACAAAACAACGAGATATTGTTTATCAGAATGAATCTGTAACAGCATTTATAGCAAGTAAATGGTGGCCAAATAATAAAGGACATGTACTTGTTGTACCGAATGATCACTATGAAAACATATATGAACTACCAGCAGAAATGGCAGCCGAAATCCATCGCGCAGCTCAACTTATCTCAATTGGATTAAAAGATACATATAATTGCGATGGCATATCAACAAGACAACATAATGAACCTGCAGGGAATCAAGACGTTTGGCATTATCACCTCCACGTCTATCCTAGATATGACGGAGATGATCTATACTTTACAAAAGGGTATTTTACTGAACCAGATGATCGAATAGATTATGCTGAGAGATTACGAGTATGGATAAATAATAATGTTTAATATGGGTTAACATTAATGATTCTTGAAAATATTTAAAGTTATAACATATCCTTTAATTTCTTCAATAGATTAATTATAGGGTCATTTATGTTATCTATTCTTTTTACTTGAAATCCGCCTGCTGCCTTCTTTGCTTCGTACGAACGTAATATCTTTTCTTTTAATTCTGAACGCGTCATTTCTCTCTGTGGATGATCTTTAGTTGGTGTTGTCATTATAATCACTCCTTTTATATATTATAATAAATAAAATTAATAATTGGTAATATATAACTAATGTCAGGAGTGAGATTATGAAACTAAAAGGTTCTGTCGCTGTCGTCACCGGTGTCAGTCATGACAACGGGATTGGGGCTGCGGTGTGTCGCAAATTTGCTGAAGCGGGTGCGGATATTTTCTTCACACAATGGGAAGCGAACGGAGATTGGGTGGAAAGTTTTCAAGAGGAATTAATTCAAAATCACGGTATCAAATGCCAGTACTTGAGCATTGACTTGTCTGATGCAGATGCACCATTTACGATTCTCGATGCAGCGACTGACAAATTAGGTACGCCAACGATTTTAGTAAACAATGCAGCGCATTCAACACAGGATGGCTACCTGAAATTAGATGCTGAGACACTCGATAATCATTATGCAGTTAACATGAGAGCGACGTTCTTGCTCTGTGTGGAGTTTGCGCGCAAGTTCCGAAATCAGAATAAGCAATCCGGTCGGATTATCAATATGACTTCTGGTCAGGACCTTGGTCCAATGATTGGTGAGCTCGCATATGTTTCAACAAAAGGGGCAGTATCATCGTTCACTCAATCGTTATCAGCAGAAGTTGCACCGCTCGGCATAACTGTCAACGCTGTAAATCCAGGTCCAACTGATACCGGCTGGATGACTGATGAAATAAAAACACATCTGGAAGATAAGTTTTTGGCAGGGCGAATGGGCATGCCTGTGGATGCAGCGCGGTTAATTGCGTTCCTTGCAAGTGAGGATGCATCGTGGATTACAGGACAAATCATTAACTCTGAAGGTGGATTTTTGAGAAACTAGTCTACCAATCCCTGGTGCGATACTGATCTTTTTCAAACGGACCGTACAGGGAAATGTCGAGCAGCAACTTTGCCATTTCCTCAGGTGTGTGTTGATAGTTATGTTCGAGCCACCAAATGATACTCTCGTAATACGCACCGGTAATGAAAGAAATCGCAAACGGGATTTTCACCTTCATTTCGTGTGATTCATCTCTGGCATGTTTAATGCCCTCAACAATATATTTCTGGAGTATTTCTTTAACATCTTTAATAAATAGAAAATCCGGTCTGTGAAGCAGCAATACTTCATAGGCTTTTTTATTCGCAGAAATATGATTAAATAGTGCGACCATATTCTCAGGCAGCTCGTCATCTTCAAACGCATCAATCGGCTTTGGATTGCTGATTGTCAACGTCTTGTTTAAATCATCAAGAATCTCTTCATGCAGCTGTTTTCTTAAATCAAGAATATTGGAATAGTTATTATAAAATGTCGGACGTGTAACATTAGCAGTTTTACATAACTCCCGGATATTTAAATTTTGATTATCTGTAACTAATAAAGATAGATACGCTTCCTGCAGTTTTCTGATTGAACTTATTTTCCTTGGATCAATTGTATTCACAAGCCGCGCCTCCTTTTATCAATATATAGTAAAAGAAAACCCGTGAATTAGGTTTTCTTCTACTCAATTAGATTTATTTTAGTTTACTGTAATAAAGAACCACCATCAAGAATTAGCTCAGTACCTGTGATGTAGCGTGATTCGTCGCTCGCTAAAAATAACACAGCGTTCGCGATATCTTCAGGCAAGCCGATAAAGTTCAGCGGAATCATGCTTAATGCAATTTTTCTGCCCGCACCGTCATTTGCATCGAGTGCTTCTTTAATCATCGGTGTTTCAACTGAACCCGGATGAACTGAGTTCACGCGGATATTATGTGGTGCATAATCGAGCGCGATATTTTTCGTCATTAATCGAAGTGCACCTTTAGATGAGTTGTAGGCAGGGTTCCCGATGCCGTAAATACCTTAGAGTGATGAAATATTCACAATGCTTGCAGCATCAACTTTCTTCATTTCTTCAATGACTGCTTTTGTTCCAAGGAAAGGCCCTGTAGAGTTGATTGCCATTACCTTTTCAAACTCTTCCAGTGTCATGTCTTCAACTTTTTGTTGAATCTTACCAGTGATACCAGCGTTGTTTATTAGAATGTGGATGGCGCCAAATGCATTTACTGTTTCTTCAACGACTTTGTCCCAATCTTCTTTGGATGTAACGTCGTGGACAACAGAAATAGCTTCTCCGCCGTCAGCTTTAATTTCTTCAACAACAGTTTCAAGACCAGCTTCATTCATATCTGTGAGTACGACTTTAGCACCTTCTTTAGCGAAAAGTTTTGCTTCTACTGCACCCTGCGCACCGGCAGCACCTGTAATAATTGCAACTTTATCTTTTAATCTCATGTTTTCGAATCCTCCGTAATTTTATCAGTCTAAAAATTATTGAACTGTAATTCCACCATCGACAACAAATTCAGCACCTGTAGAATATCTTGAATCATCTGACGCAAGGAATAAAACTAAGTCTGAAATATCCTGCGATTGTGCCATACGGCCGAGTGGGATTGTTTTTGCGTATTGTTGAATGAGTTCAAACGAGTCACCTTCTGTAACCATAGGTGTCTCAACCACACCAGGATGAATTGAGTTTACGCGGATGTTGTCTTTCGCGAACTCCAAAGCACCTGCTTTTGTAATTCCGCGAACTGCGAATTTTGTATCTGTATAACCGACAGCACCGCCAACGATTCCGTTAATTGAAGAGACGTTGATGATAGATCCACCCTCAGCCTTCGCCATTGACGGTTGAGCATACTTCATACCGAGGAACACAGATACCTGGTTGATGTTTACTATTTTCATGTATTCATCAAGCGAGCAGTCAGCGAATGATTTGTTAAAGCTGATTCCAGCGTTGTTAACAAGTACATTGATTGGACCAAAAACAGCCTCAGCCTCACTGATTACTTTTTTCCAGTCGTCTTCTTTTGTTACATCATGCGCGACAAACAATGCGTTCTCTCCAAGTTCGTCAGCCAAAGCCTGACCTTTTTCAACGTTCAAATCAGTGATGACAACCTTCGCACCCTCTTTTAATAAAGTACGCGCGTGAGATTCACCCATCCCCTGTGCCGCACCTGTAACCACTGCAACTTTGTTTTCTAACCTTGCCACATATATCACTCCTGTTAATTATTTTGATATCTTTATTATACATCTAATTTACACGGTGTAAAATAAAATGAATTATAATATTATCTGCTTAAATTCGTCATCATTATTGCATCTCTATATAATTAGAGCTATACACAATGACAAGAATAAGGAGAGTGCCATAATGTTTGATTTAACAGGTAAGATTGCTCTGGTCACAGGTGGAGCCAACGGTATTGGTAAAGGAATTGTTGAAACATTGGCCAAAGCAGGCGCAAAAGTGATGATCGGTGACATAGATAAGGAAGCTGGTGAGACGACTGCAGCTGCAGTTGGCGGTGAATTTTATCAGCTTGATGTCACAGATAAAAATAATGCCGATGCTGTAGTTGAAGAAATATTATCAAAGCATAAACAAATTGATATATTAGCTGCAAACACCGGGATCTATCCGGAAGTAACAATCGAGGATATGACAGAAGACGATTGGGAAAAGGTGCAGAGCATAAACTTAAAAGGAATGTTCTTTGTCGTAAAACCTGTGCTTAAGGCTATGAAAGCACAAAACTATGGTCGGGTGATTTTAACATCTTCAATCACTGGAGACATTACTGGCTATCCGGGTGGAGCGCTCTATGGTGCAACTAAAGTTGCAATCTTAGGATTTATGAGAAGTGCCGCATTAGAGTATGCAAAATACGGAGTAACAATAAATGCAGTTCAGCCCGGGATGATAGCTACTGAAGGTTTGAAGAAACAACTCGGTGTATTAAGTGACAAAGGTGCGGAGGTTGTACCTATGAAACGCTTAGGCGAACCAGAGGATATTGGTGTTGGCGTATCATTCTTTGCTTCAGAAGAAGTGCGATATATTACTGGTCAATCACTCGTTATTGACGGTGGTCAGATTTTACCAGAAACACCGGATGTTATTCTATAAAATATTAAAAAGCCAGGGCTTATGTGAGAAACATAGACCCTGGCCTTTTTTTATTTGTTTTTGGTGTGCATCAGCTCGATATTTTTGATCATGGTGCATGTGAAACTTCTCGTCGCGTGCACCAGCACTAGTTATTTCGGTCGTGGTGCACGTCAAACTGCTCGCCGCGTGCACCAACTCAGTTTTTTCGGTCGTGGTGCACGTGAAACTTCTCGTCGCGTGCACCAGCTCAGTTTTTTTGGTCGTGTTGCACGTGAAATCTCTCGCCGCGTGCACCAGCTCTGGATTTCGGGTGTTCCACAGCGCAAGATTTACGGTTCTGTGGAACACCCCGCGTGCATCCGCTCAGGATTTTCAGTCGCGACGCACGCGAAACTTCCTGTCGCGTGCATCCGCCCGCTTTTTTCAGTCGCGACGCACACCAAACCTCCCGCCCCGTCATTCCCGACTGTTAATTCAAGCATAAATCACGTTCGCAGCCTCTCTCGAGATTCGTTCGCAGCCTCTCTCGTGATTCATCCGTAGCCTCTCCCCTGATTCATCAGCACTATCCTAGACTACAAATCACATCTCGAACACATCATGATAAGATTCAGTCTTGTTTAAAACACCCTTCGCAAACGGGCACGTCGCATGAATCTTAATATCATTTTCTCTCGCATACTCCACTGCAGCTTTAACCAATTCACTACCCACACCCTGGCCACTAAGACTTTCATCTACTTCAGTATGATCAATGATAATACGGTTTGTACCAGCAGGGACATAAGACAATACAGCATCGAAATTCTCTTCACTGTCACCAACGTAAAACTTGTTGTTACCGTGCTTAACTTCAGCCATGCATCATCACCACCTTGTTCTCTCATTATAAAAATGCCAGTTAACATTTTCAATTAAAACGATAAAGTGCGTCGTATAAACTGAAACTATGAACACAACTAACTATCGAGCACAATAAAAGTAAAATTGGATAGATAAGAATAAGTTTAATAAAATACAAAGATATAAGGGGGCGTGAGGACGGAAACGATTGAGAAGGTAATTGACACTTACAAGGAAGCGGCTCGTAGTAAAAATGCAGATTTAATGTTAGAAATTTACACGGATGATATTTTTATATTTGATGCTTGGGAGAAATGGTCAGTACAAGGGTTAGCTTCAATGAAATCAATGGTTGATGAGTGGTTCACTGAATTAGGTGAGGAGTCTTTAGATTTTGAAATAGATAATCTAGATATCACACAAGGTGACAAGGTAGGATTTGCAACATTTGATGTGAATTTTATCCGGTTGGATGTAGAAGGCACACCATACAAAAGTGTAAAAAACAGATTCACAATATGTTTAGTTAAAGAAAGTAGTTGGAAAATTTAACATCAGCATAGTAGTGTTCCGGTTTGATGGATCGCATATTTGTGTAAAGCACTTCCAATGTGTGACGGGCGTATCCTTAAATGTTTTAACTTAAAAATGGAGTTGTTTTTTTATGATGATACAGAAAAAACTAATCAAGAAAATTAAAGAAAAGTGTGAAACAGATTCCCGCATTTCCGCATGCATGATGTATGGATCGTTTACAAAAGGTGAAGGGGACCAATATTCGGATATTGAGTTCTATATCTTTTTAAAGAGTGAGACTGCCGAAAAATTTAGATCGTCAGAATGGCTCAAAGATATTGCGCCATATAATTTACTATTCTTTAATGAATTTGGTTCTGAAGTTGTCGTGTTTTCTAATTTAATAAGAGGAGAGTTTCACTTTCTTCCAGAATCTGAAATTGATGTGATTAAGACATTTAAAGATAATGGTGTTTTTCCGGATACAGAATCCATGTTCATTTACGACACAACAGGAAACTTAAAAGCATCTTTAAATTTTTTGAAAGGTGCAGGCTCGGAGAGAATGACAAATGAGAATGTCAACTTTGCTTTCAATAACTTTGTTAACATGTGGCTCATGGGCATAAATGTTTTAAAAAGAGGAGAATATGCACGGTCACATGAATGCTTATTCTTCGTTCAAAGATCTGTTTTACAATTGATTAGAATTCATGAAGAACATGTAGAACGCTGGTTAAATGCCACAAAAAACTTAGAAGCGGATATTTCGGGAGAGGCGTATAACGATTATGCTTCAATTACTTCAAAGTTAGATAAAGAAGAACTGTACGCTGCTTATTCTAATGCTCTGCAGATAATAGAAAAATTAGTTGATATACATATTGCTAATTATCAATTTGATATTGATAAAAATTTTCTGGGAAAATTACATGGTCATTTAGTTAATCAGTAATTTACCCATGTATAAAAAGTATGGGCTTGTTGTTTATAAGGCATTAAAATACATATATTGTTGAAAAAATACATCCTAAATGGTATCTTCAAAAGAAATAAGGAGGGGATCAATATGATTTGTTACCAGGTGTGAAAAGGCTAAATGAATGTGTTTTTTGAGATATATTAAAATAACACATTCAGGAGGAACTAAAAATGAATTTAGGTAACCTATTAAAAACACAAAAAGAGATGCAATTTTCGGGGAGTATTTATGTATCTAAGAAAGGCAAGATGATAGTTTCAGAGGCCTTTGGCTATGCACATCGTCCAGAGAAAATTCCGAATCAACCACAGACTCGATTTTTGATTGCTTCTGGCAGCAAGATTTTTACATCGATTGCGATTTGCAGGTTGGTGGAAGAAGGAAAAATCACATTTGATACGAAAATCACAGATTGCTTGGATGTCGATTTTCCTTATTTTGATGACGAGATTACGATTCATCATTTATTAACGCATACATCTGGTATTCCAGATTATTTCGATGAAGATGAAATGGATGACTATGAAGAGCTCTGGGAAACCCGACCAATGTATGGGATCCGAAGCGTAAGAGACTTTTTACCCATGTTCCAGTATGAAAAAATGCAAGCTGAAATCGGCAGTGATTTTAAATACAATAATACAGGCTATATTATTTTAGGCCTTATCATTGAGCAAATCAGTGGTATGACCTACACGGACTATATTGAAGAAAATATATTTCAGAAAGCTGGCATGACGAATTCAGGATACTTTTCAATGGATGAACGACCTGAGAACGTTGCAATAGGGTATGTAGAAAAACCTGATGGTACTTGGAAATCAAACATCTATTCCCTACCTGTAAAAGGTGGGCCTGATGGCGGTGCCTATGTGACTGCAACAGATATGGGGATACTTTGGGAAGCAATCATGCACGGCGAACTTTTATCAGAAGAAATGTCTCGCTTGTTATTGAAGCCTCAAGAAAATGTTATAGATGATATTTTCTATGGTTATGGTGGATATATGGAATCGAACGAACAGGGTGTCGTTAAATATATTCAAATGGGATATGACCCAGGTGTAAATTATCGTTCTGTTCATTATCCCAATCAAGAGCTTAGCATCATTGTGTGCTCAAACAATGATGACGGTGCCTATGAGATGCTGAAAGAATTGGAAAGTTTAACAGTGAATAAGTGAAATTTGATGAGGGCTAATTCTATTATTAGTCCTTATTTTGTTTGAATACAGTTCTCTCGTTAAAAATAATACACAAAAATAACAACCGCCGCTCAAAGTGAAAACTCTGGGCGGATTTTTTATCAATCAACAATCAAGTCATCACTTGAATGAAAAACAACTTTGTTATATAATTCAATCAAATGAACACTTGAATGAGAGGTGTAAACTAATGATAGTCAGATCATATGAGAGCTTTGTGCTGGAAGAAGAGAAAATTCATGAATTAAAAGCAGATATTGACAGTCAAGATATTGCTGGTGTGTCACTGATGCTGAAAGCAATTGGTGATGAGAACAGGGCAAAGATTACGTATGCGCTGTGTCAACAGCCGGAGTTATGCGTATGTGACATTGCGAATGTGATTGGTGCGACTGTCGCGAATGCATCTCATCATCTCCGTACGTTGTATAAGCATGGCATCGTAAAAATTAGAAAAGAAGGTAAACATGCGCATTATTCTATTGATGATGACCATATAAAACAGATTATGACGATTGCGCTGATCCATAGAAAAGAAGTGGTGGATAATGAGTGAAATTGCAACACCAATAAGTGAAGATAAAAAAATCTACCGCGTCGAGGGATTTTCTTGTGCAAATTGCGCGGGTCAATTTGAAAGAAACGTAAAGAAGTTACCTGATGTGCAGGATGCTCGCGTGAACTTTGGTGCATCGAAAATTTCAGTGGTAGGCACAGCGACTATTGAAGAGTTGGAAGAAGCAGGTAAGTTCGAGCATCTTAAAGTGAGGCCGGATAAGGCTGAAGTCACACGTGAAGATAATGTGAAGAATGCGAAAGTGCCTTTTTATAAGAAATACAGCACGGTTATTTATGCGTTTATATTTCTTGTGTTCGGATTCGTCTCGATGTTTTTGAACGGCAATGACAATATTCTAACGCCGCTATTATTTATTACGTCAATGGTAGTTGGCGGCGCGAATATGCTCAGAACCGGCCTGCAAAATTTAGTGCGGTTGGAGTTTGATATGCGCACGCTCATGACGGTCGCTGTCATAGGCGGGGTCATCATTGGTGAATGGGCGGAAGTTGCGATTGTTGTCATTTTGTTTGCAGTAAGTGAAGCGCTGGAGCGTTTTTCAATGGACCGCGCGAGGCAGTCGATATCTTCACTCATGCAAATTGCACCGAAAGAGGCTTTGATTGTGCGAGGTGGGCATGAGGCACTCGTGCATGTTGATGAGATAAAAGTCGGCGACATAATGATTGTGAAACCCGGCGAGAAGATTGCCATGGATGGTGTTATCGTAAATGGTCATTCTTCTGTGAATCAGGCGGCAATTACCGGTGAATCTGTGCCGGTTGAAAAATCAACAGAAGATGAAGTGTTTGCGGGTACGCTCAATGAAGAAGGATTGCTCGAAGTCAAAGTAACGAAATTAGTTGAAGATACGACAATTGCGAAAATCGTATATCTTGTCGAAGAAGCGCAGGGTGAGCGCGCCCCGGCACAGGCGTTTATAGATACATTTGCTAAATACTATACACCGATGATTATGGTCGTCGCACTGCTCGTTGCACTCGTGCCGCCTCTGTTCTTTAATGCAAGTGCAGAAATGTGGGTGTATCAAGGATTAGCGGTACTCGTTGTCGGCTGTCCATGTGCGCTGGTCATTTCGACACCAATCTCAATTGTCTCTGCACTCGGCAATGCAGCGAGGAAAGGGGTTTTAATCAAGGGTGGCATCCATCTTGAAGAAATGGGCAGGTTACAAGCGCTTGCGTTTGATAAGACGGGCACGTTAACTAAAGGTGTACCGACAGTGACTGACTTTACTATATTGAATCGTGATTTGGACGCCGATGAAGTACTTGCTAAGATAGCCGCACTCGAAAACCGGTCTCAACATCCTTTGGCATCAGCGATTATTAAAGAAGCACACGATAAAGAGATTCGTTTTTCAGACGTGAGTGTTGAGGATTTTTCTGCGATAACTGGTAAAGGGATTCGCGGTCGTATTGATGGGGAAATGCTTTATGTGGGCAGTCCAGGTTTGTTTAAAGAGATGATGACTGATCGATTTCCAATCGGAGTTGATGAAGCGGTTCTGACATTACAAAATCAGGGTAAAACTGTCATGGTGGCTGGCACTGATGAATATATTCAGGCCATCATCGCTGTTGCAGATGAAGTGCGCGAAACGAGTCGCGATGTGATTGAAAAGCTGCATGACATCGGTATTGATGAGACGGTCATGCTGACAGGTGATAACGCGGGGACAGCCAAAGCTATCGGTCAGTATGTCGGTGTGATTGATGTGCAGTCAGAATTGTTACCGCAGGATAAACTCGATGTTATAAAGAAATTAAAAAATAAATTTAATCATGTCGGGATGGTCGGTGACGGTGTCAACGATGCCCCAGCCTTGGCAGCATCAAATGTTGGAATCGCGATGGGCGGTGCCGGTACAGATACAGCACTTGAGACGGCAGACGTTGCATTGATGGCTGACGATTTAAACAAACTGCCGTTCACCATTAAGCTCAGTCGCAAAACACTGAACATAATCAAAGCGAATATAACCTTTGCTTTAGGCATAAAACTACTCGCCTTGTTACTCGTCATTCCAGGATGGCTGACACTGTGGATCGCCATACTCTCAGATATCGGCGCAACACTGTTAGTGTCTTTGAACGGCATGCGGTTGATGCGCTTTGAAGAGGACTAAAATTGTACATCTTTAAATCAGCGAAAGTTTACAATTTTAGGGTTGATGTCTGTGGCCTGGAGTGTCATTCCTGTCCAATTTTTCGGGCGTGAATGACGTTTGTAGTCCCCATGCGTCATTCTCGTCCAATATTTCGTGCCTGAATGACGTTCAGGAGTCCCCCGTGTCATTCCTGTCCAATATTTCGTTCCTGAATGACGTTCAGGGCCTTCCCACGTCATTCCCGTCCAATATTTCGTGTCTGAATGACGTTCAGGACCCTCCCGTGTCATTCCCGTCCAATATTTCGTTCCTGAATGACGTTCAGGACCCTTCCGTGTCATTCCCGTCCAATATTTCGTGCCTGAATGACGTTCAGGGCCATCCCGCGTCATTCCCGTCCAATATTTCGTGTCTGAATGACGTTCAGGACCCTTCCGTGTCATTCCCGTCCAATATTTCGTTCCTGAATGACGTTCAGGAGTCCCCCGCGTCATTCCCGTCCAATATTTCGTGTCTGAATAACGTTCAGGACCCTCCCGTGTCATTCCCGTCCAATATTTCGTGTCTGAATGACGTCCGAGATCCTTCCACGTCATTCCTTTACAGTGCGCCTCTTGTAGAGAACACCAAAGAAGATAACTTTGAATAATTTAGGCATGAATCAACCGGAAAACATAAACATTATCTGAACAGCTTCTAACGTATCTATAAATTTCATTACTGGATAGTTAGGAATTATATCTTATATATTTTAGTTGCTTTTTTTATTGATGAATTTCTGATGATAAATAAAATAACTTAGAATGGATGTCACGTATTTTTCGATTAGTTGCATCATTTAAAAGTAGAAAATACTGAGCATTAATTAATAAATGATAAAAAGCCTTGACAAAACAGGTTTACGTTTGTAAACTTAAGATATATTAAGATTACAGACGTAAACGATACTAGATTATATTCATCAGTCTCAAAGTAAAAATAATTATAAAAGTTAACCAATCATAAAAAGGGGTTGAAAATAAATGATAACAAAATCATTTAACATAGAAGGGATGTCATGTGCGTCCTGTGTACAAACAGTAGAAAAATCCACTCGGAAGCTCGAAGGTGTTAAGGAATCGAATGTGAACATGGCTACTGAAAAACTGAATATCAGTTTTGATGAGAGTGCACTGTCCGTTCAGGATATCCAAGATGCTGTGAGTAGAGCTGGTTATAAAGCATCGACAGATACTGTGCAGAAATCATTTAAGATAGAAGGGATGACATGTGCGTCATGTGTTCAATCTGTTGATAGGGCAATAAGAAAAATTGATGGTGTAGTTGATTCACATGTGAACTTAGCTACAGAAAAAATGAATGTTAAATATGATACTTCAATGGTTTCTGTATCAAATATTCTTGAAGCGGTCTCAAATGCTGGATATGCAGCACATGAGGATATATCTTCATCAGAATCAATTGATGAAGATCGTGATAAAAAACAACAAGCGATTAAAAATATTTGGCAGAGATTCTTAATATCTGCGATTTTCACAGCGCCATTACTATATATTGCAATGGGACACATGGTAGGCGCACCTCTACCTGCAATGATTGATCCAGCAGTTAGTGCAGAAGGTTTTGTACTTATACAATTTCTATTAACGTTACCTGTAGTCTATATGGCTAGAAGTATTTATGCGTCAGGTTTTAGAACACTGCTACGGGGACATCCTAACATGGATTCTTTAATTGCTGTCGGAACAGGTGCTGCATTTGTATACGGGGTCTTTGCAGCAATTATGATTTTCTCAGGGGATCTGAGTTTTGTAAATGTGCTATATTTTGAAACTGCAGCGGTTATTTTAACTTTAATTACTTTAGGTAAATATTTAGAAACATTAACTAAAGGTAGAACCTCAGATGCTATAAAAAAATTAATGGGGTTAGCGCCTAAGAATGCCATCGTAATAAGAGATGGTCAGGAAATGGAAATATCAATTGATGAAGTGATGGTCGGTGACACGATTATCGTTAAACCTGGTGAAAAAATGCCTGTTGACGGTATTGTCATTGATGGTGTAACAACAGTAGATGAATCCATGTTGACCGGTGAAAGTATGCCTGTACAAAAAACCAGTGGTGCCAATATTATTGGAGCAAGCATCAATAAAAATGGAACAATTCAGTACCAAGCGACTAAGGTCGGAAAAGACACTGCATTGTCTCAGATTATAAAGTTAGTAGAAGATGCGCAAGGTTCAAAAGCACCAATCTCTAAAATGGTAGATATTATCTCAGGTTATTTTGTACCAATCGTCATTGGACTTGCAATCCTAGCCGGGTTGGCATGGTATATCAGTGGTCAACCATTGCTCTTTGCATTAACTATATTTATTACGACGCTAGTCATTGCATGTCCATGTGCGCTCGGTTTAGCAACGCCAACATCCATTATGATTGGAACAGGTAAGGGTGCTGAAAATGGCATATTAATTAAAAGTGGTGTTGCACTTGAAACAACGCATAAACTTCAAACGATTGTTTTTGATAAAACA
The DNA here is from genome assembly GCA_041838435.1 of Aliicoccus sp. Classification (GTDB taxonomy): domain Bacteria; phylum Bacillota; class Bacilli; order Staphylococcales; family Salinicoccaceae; genus Aliicoccus. The sequence continues at coordinate 21,635 of JBGYPO010000153.1, forward strand.
GGGACGATTACAGAGGGTAAACCAAAAGTCACTGATATTATCACAGCGAATGGAATGACGGAAAATGAGTTATTGGCATTAGCAGCATCTGCTGAGAAAGGTTCAGAACATCCTCTCGGTGAAGCAATTGTCAATGGCGCTGAGGATTTAGGTTTAACTTTGCTTAAAACGAAAAATTTCAATGCGATAACAGGTCACGGTATTGAAGTGATGGTCGACAATAAGAATATGTTATTAGGAAATAAAAGACTGATGGATGATCAAAACATTTCTTTAGGTTCATTGGCAAGTACTTCAGATGAATTAGCGAATCAAGGAAAAACACCAATGTATATAGCAATCAATAATGAAATTTCCGGTATTATTGCAGTTGCGGATACAGTAAAAGAAAGCAGCTTAAAAGCGATTCAAAAACTCCACGGCATGGGAATAGAAGTAGCAATGATAACTGGTGATAACAAGCGGACTGCTGAAGCAATTGCCCAGCAAGTCGGGATTGACCGGGTATTGAGTGAAGTGTTGCCGGAAGATAAAGCAAGTGAAGTGAAAAAACTTCAGAATGAAGGTAAAAAAGTAGCCATGGTGGGGGATGGAATCAATGATGCACCAGCTCTTGCCCAGGCAGATGTCGGGATTGCTATTGGTTCCGGTACGGATGTAGCTATGGAATCTGCTGACATTGTTCTGATGAGAAGTGATTTAATGGAAGTCCCGACAGCAGTAGAACTAAGTAAGTCCACCATTAGAAATATCAGACAAAACTTGTTCTGGGCGTTTGCTTACAATACAGCGGGTATCCCAGTTGCAATGGGCATATTATTCCTGTTCGGTGGACCACTGATGAGCCCTATATTTGCAGCAGCAGCGATGAGTTTCAGCTCGATATCAGTGTTACTCAACGCACTGCGTTTAAAACGATTTGAACCGTCTGATGATTCATCTGTTGACTCGCATGCTGGTCCTTCTGTTGGTTCGTCTGTTGCTTAAGGAGGAATAAAGTGGAGTGATGGATAAATTAGAACTCGAATTATATAAGTGGGTCATGTGCTCAGATTTCACTAGTTGCCTCTGCCATGAAATGAAACTTAAATGATTATGGGGGGGTGGCTCTATAAGTTCAGCAAAATGATAATTTTATTATTCCTACATTTCAATATACTTTACCTAGATAAAGCACAAAGTGTGTTACATTAAGAGGAAATTTAAAGGAGGAATTTATATGCAACAAAAAACATTAAATGTACAAGGAATGTCATGTGGTGCATGTGCTAATAAAATTGAAGGGAACGTTAGCAAGATTAGTGGAGTCGAGTCAGTAAAAGTTCTGCTTTCAGATGGAAAAGTGGATGTGTCATATAATGACAATGATGTTAAATTAGAAGAAATTAAAAATACTATTGAAGATACAGGTTACAAGGTTAAGGATGAATCTGAAAAAGCAGGCAGCAGCTGCTCATGTTGTCAATAATCTAGAAGAGTTGAAGCAATCTTACACTAGGTAAAATAGAAAAGACCTTACTATTATAAAGTACCACCTCCCAAGTTCACAAAGGAAAGAGATGACCTTTGAACTTGGGAGGTCTTAGTTTGGATAGGCATAGAAGCCTTTGAATGTACTGAAACTATGCAGTTGGGTCCAATTTTATTTTAATAACCACATATAAGCTATAGAAAAATCAGGAAATAGCTTCCTGATTTTTTTAATACTATTATTTATCGATTTGAAAAATTTTAGGTCTATTCTACCTTGACCTGTCCCATCATCCCATTGTCCTCATGTTCAAGGATGTGACAGTGGAACATATATATACCTTTATTTTTAAATTGAATGGCGATTTTTACAGTCTCATTCGGGACAACGGAAAAACTGTCTTTCCATCCTCTTTCATTCTCAGGTGGTGTCTCTCCATTTCTTGAAAGGATTTTAAATTGGGCCCCGTGGATATGGAACGGATGAATCATGCCGCCCATCATATCGGGTTTATTATAAATTTCCCATACTTCCGTAACACCTTGTTTTTGAGTAAAGTCAATTCTTTCAGTGTCAAATTTTTTACCATTTATCGTTACCATATCCATCATGCCGAAAAGTTCAATTTCTTTTGTCACCGGCATGTTCATTTCTTCTTCTGTGACTGAAAAGTCATTCATTTCATCAGGTAGCTCTGTATTCTTACCAATTTGATCTGTGATTTCAAAAGGCAAGAGTGTAGAACCATCATCTTCATTAATCAAAGCTACATTTTCATTACTGTTCATTTTTGAAAAATCAACGATAATTTCAGCTCTTTCTGAAGGTGTGAGCGTAATTTCATTCATTGAGACCGGTTCATTCAAGAAACCGCCATCTGTTGCGATTTGTACAAAAGAATCTCCCGTATTTAGTTTAAAGATATAGTTTCTTGCATTTGATCCATTTAACAGTCGAAGTCTTACTTTTTCTTTATCTACAGTCAATTTAGGATTCATCGTGCCATTAATTAATGATGTATCACCGACTGTACCGTCTTCATTAGCCGCTGCCTCGTAGTTCAGTTGTTTCTCATCATCAAATATTTTGTCCTGGAAAACAAGCGGGATATCATTTTTACCATAATCACTTGGTAACTCGAGATTTTTTGAATTTTGATCTTCAATGTAAATTAAGCCGGCAAGACCATTATATACTTGTTCAGAAGTTTCTCCTTCCGGATGGGGGTGGAACCATAAAGTTGCAGCTTCCTGTGTCACCTCAAATTCGATAGTATCTTCTTCGCCCGGTTCCAATACTTCATGTGGTCCGCCATCCTCATTCCCTGCTACTTCCAGTCCATGCCAGTGAAAAGTAGTATTGTCATCGAGTTCATTGATTAAGTTTATTGTCACGGTCTCTCCTTTTTCAAATTGGAGCATTGGGCCAAGAAATGAACTATTATAGCCATATGTTTTCGTTTGAACACCGTCAAATATTTCTGTTTCCCCTTTTTGAGCGCGTATTGTATACTCGGTTTCTGCGTCACTTTCACTTTGTAGTAAAGGTGGGATGCCCAGTTCATTCTCTCCTGTCGAATCATTCAGACTTACCACATTATCATGATCCATATGCCCATCCATAGACTCGTCCTCCATTTCCTCTTCCATGGAATGATCGTCCATACTTTCATCCATGGAACTTTCATCGTGTCCTTCCATATCCATCCCTCCGTTTTTATTTTTACCGTTGTCACTGTTTTCTGCAGATGCTTCTCCAGCATTGTTTGTACAAGCTGATAATAAAGCAACTATTTCTAGAAAAAACATGCTGATTAAAAATTTATTTCTCCTCATATTACACAACTCCTTCTTTAGACTTTTGCAAGAAACTTGCCATGTATCATGCTAGATTAAAATTTTCGAGAAATTATGCATAAAATAAGTATTTAATATGACTAAAATGGAAGTCAATCATGAAAGTAAAACTCTTGAGAATATTTATCCTCATTCAAGGGGGATAATATCTGTTTGACAGATTTGAAACGTAATTAAAATCCAAACAAGTAGCAGAGCAACTGTTTTTCAAGTGACCTGCTATTTCTTCACTTACACGCATCTGGATAATTTCTGCACATATATACTATATAATCATCTAATGTTATGGCTGAATATATTTTGTCATATCAGAATCGAAATTTAACAATATGTAACCTGAGAGGTTTTGATTGAGTAGACATAGGAACTTTAAAGAAGAATTAGGGACAGTTGAGTACTATCTAAAGAATGATGATGTAAATGGCTCATTCCAAATTTCCAACACTTAGGGCTCAAAGCGGGTACAGATTTTAAAACCCTATGAGATTAAAAACTGATAGCCAATGCAAAAGGCTGATTTTATAATTGTCATATTAATGTGAAACCGCAGTTAGCTATAAATCATATGATTTATATAGATGAATTGTGAATGTAAAGGAGATCAATATGAAAAAACAAACGAGAAACATTCTCAGGATCAGCATCATATCAAGTATTTTCATTTTGGTAGGTCTGACTTTATGGTTCAATTTAACTTCGGATATACAGGCAGTATAGGTTGTGATGACGCAGTCGATTTCCAGCTTGAGACACTCGACGGAGGGACTGTTCAACTGTCGGAAATTAATGAAGATAAAGGTGTCATCCTGAATTTCTGGGGGACATGGTGTGCCCCCTGCCGTGAAGAAATGCCTGATATGAACGAAGTTTATAACGAAGGTCACGATGAGTATGAACTGGTCGCTGTGAACGTCTCAGAGGACGAGCAGCAGATCAATCAGTTTTTGATGAGTCTGGATGATTATCTATCCTATCCAATTGCGCTCGACCGCAACCGGGATGTCACCAAAGCTTATCAGATCGGTCCATTGCCGACGACGATCGCCATCGATAAAAATGGTGTGGTCGTGGATAAACAGGAATATCAGCTGACCAAAAATGATATTTACCGTTTTGTGGAACTTTCAACTTCGGAATAGGGTGAAGTTTTATGGAATTAAAAGAAATAAAATGCGAATCCTGTGGTCATGTGAACCCGCAGGGCACCCAGCTGTGCCAATCCTGCGGAAAGATGATCGACAGTGATTACGATAAGAATAAAATAAAGGATCTCATGCGTTATGACGGGAGTGCCATCCGATCAAAGACAAGATCCAGAAGCATCTTTGATAAGATATGGATTTTCTTCACTTCCATCTTTTGATTGCACTGGTGCCACTTTCACTCAGTGTAAAAACTGAGAAGAAGAAATCTGAAAAACTGGCTATTTTAATGACTGTAATAGCTTTCCTTATGCAAATTGGCTATTTTATATTGAGATGGGTTGCAACGGAACAGGCGCCGGTATCGAACATGTATGAATTTATTGCAACTTTTTCAATAATGATAATTTTGGGTTATCTGATCACATATCATTATTATCGAACAAAAGTCCTGGGATTGTTTGTGATTCCCGTTTCATTGCTTTTAATCGCTTATGGCAGTATGTTTTCGACTGATGTCAATCCGCTGATTCCATCATTGCAGAGTAACTGGCTCGCAATTCATGTGATCACTGTATCAATATCCTATGGTGTCCTCTCCATGAGTGCCGTTGCGGGATTGATCTATCTTCTGAAAGCAATTCCGCTACGTGAGAAGTCGTGGCGAGCTCGTATACTTGAGATGATCATGGTAGGGCTTGTAATAGTTCTGGTTTATATCGGAACGACGCTAATCATGAAAGGCGCAGTCGGTTACAGTGATGAGTTCATGTATACCGATCAGCGCGGGGATAATCAATATGAACTTGCGGATCATTTTCATACAGGCATCAATTTACCGCCTGTCATCAATTCACAGTCATTGAACACTGTGATCTGGTCTGTCATTCTAGGGCTAATCGTATATGGAGTACTTCGTCTGATACTGAGAAAACGGTTAATGGCCTTTGTCAAACCACTGGCAAATAGAGCGGACTTGAATTTGATGGATGAAATCGGCTACCGCTCGGTCATCATAGGTTTCCCATTATTCGCACTCGGCGGCATCTTTTTTGCAGCAATCTGGGCGCAGATCGCCTGGAGCAGATTCTGGGGCTGGGACCCGAAAGAAACATGGGCGTTCATCACATTCATGTTCTATACCATTTTCTTACACTTGAGACTGAACAGAGGGTATGAAGGAGAAAAATCTGCATGGCTTGCATTAATAGGTTTCATACTGATACTCTTTAACCTGATTGCAATCCATCTGATTGTTGCAGGACTTCATTCATATGCATAATTAGAGAAAAGGATTGATACGACAGAAAAAATTCTGATTGTTGATGTCATAGAAAGTTCTTAAATATAAGCTGACAGTAAGAGACTGTCTTGATCCTATCTGTTACGATAAATTATGAAAAGGAGGTATTTGCATGGGAAGTGAAGTAACGTTTCTCCTTGCATTCGGAGCCGGGTTCTTAAGTTTTGTCTCACCTTGTGTGCTACCAGTTTTTCCTGCTTTTGTTTCATACATTACAGGTATGAGTTATAACGAAGTGGAAAATCAAAAATTTAATGTAATGGCGATATTACACACTCTATTTTTCTTGATTGGATTCAGCCTGGTATATATTGCACTTGGTTTTGGTACAGTATTTCTCGGCGGATTCCTTGTCGAGCATTCGAATTTGATCAGGCAGCTCGGTTCAATACTGATAGTGGTATTTGGACTCATCATCACAGGTGTGATCAACTTCAATTTCCTGATGAAAGATAGAAAGATACAGTTTAAAAACAAACCATCTGGATTTTTAGGTTCCATTTTTATCGGGACGGCATTCGGTGCCGGATGGACACCTTGTAATGGTCCAATTATCGGTGCTATCTTTGCTATGAGTGCAACGGCACCAAATAATGCTTTACTGTTAATGATTGTTTACTGTCTTGGATTCGCAATACCATTCTTCATTTTGAGCTTCTTTGTATCCCGTACACGTTGGATGCTGAAATACTCAAACGTAATTATGAAGGTTGGTGGTGTCATAATGATATTAATGGGAGTGTTGCTGTACTTCGACGGTCTGACACAAATTATCATTTGGCTACAGCCATTCTTCGGCGATTTCCAAGGGTTCTAGCCATAAGCATAGATACCAGAAAAACATAATTTAAATTTTAAGGGAAAAGAAAATAAGATGACATAGTTTTTCTTATTCTGATTAATATTTCAAATATTTGTTATATTTTCGTGTAAAGCATCCCAATCGAATTGATATAATAAAATATAAGGAGGAGTTTTAATTGAAAAAATATTTGGTTTTTGCTTTTCTGAGTTTAACTTTAATCGTAGCTGGTTGCGGTGATGAATCAGCGTCTGATGAATCAGCTTCAAATGAAATAGATGTTAAAGAGTTCGTTGCAGAATTGAGTGCCAGCAACACAGTGGAATCTGCTTCTATCGATGATAAGAATCTTTTAGTAGAAGATGATGGTAATCAGGATACTTACGAGCTTCCTGAAGATGAGTTCTTTGTATCAGCGGCACCTTACATGACATATACGCATCCGTGTGAAGTACATAGTCTGACAGGATGCCAGGGCGAGCTTGCGAATGAAGAAATGGATGTGAAAATCACCGATGAAGAGGGTGAAGTTCACATCGACGAAACAATGACAACGCTGGAAAATGGATTCTTGGATTTCTGGCTGCCTAGAGATAAGAATTACACAATGGAAGTCAATTATGAAGGTAATACCCTCGAACATGACTTTTCCACTTTCGAGGGCGATAATACCTGTTTGACGGATTTACAACTTAATTAGAATTCAAAAAAGCAGCAGTTCAACTGAAAATGTTGACCTGCTGCTTTTCATTTCAAACCATCTGGATGGTTTCTGGTCAAATATTATATATAATCAATCATATATAATATTATAAAAATGATAAGCCGGTCATGAGGGTTAAAACCTTGTAGCTGTTGAGATTACCAAATTAATATATATGGAGGGAATTGGATGACTGTAAAAGTTGCAATTAATGGATTTGGACGTGTGGGAAGAACGGTATTGAGGAGATTACTCGACACGTATTCAGAACTGGAACTGGTGGCTGTAAATGATTTAGCCAGTATTGAAAACCTGGCATATCTGTTGGAGTTCGATACGACATACGGCAGGTTGAAACATGATGTTGAGGTGCGTCAAAATATTCTGATCGTCGGTGAGAAAGAAATCAGGGTCTACCAGGAAGTTGATGCAAAAGACCTTCCATGGAAAGAACTGAAGATAGATATCGTGCTGGAAGCAACCGGTATTTATACGACTGCAGAGAAGGCACAGGTGCATTTGGAAGCGGGTGCTGACAAGGTGATTATCACTGCTCCGGCTGACGCAGAAACTAAGATGATTGTGTTTGGTGTGAATGAGGAAATTATCAAAGATGAAAAAATTATATCCTCTGCATCATGTACGACGAATGATCTCGCGCCAGTTGCGAAAGTGTTGCATGAGAACTTTGGTATTGTGAACGGATATATGACGACAGTGAAAGCCTACACGCCTTCGCAATCATTGCATGACGGTCCGAGCAAGGATTTAAGGCGCGGAAGAGCGGGTGCGATGAATGCTATTCCAACTTCTACTGGTGCCGCAAAAGCTGTCGGTAAGGTCATTCCGGAACTGGACGGCATTGTGGATGGTTCAGCGATTAGGGTACCACTGGCAGGTGGGGCGTTGGTCGAGTTCTACACCAATTTAAAGCAGGAGGTGACAATTGAAGCAGTGAATGAAGCAATGAAGAAAGCTGCGAATCCATCTTTTGAGTACTCAGATAAACCCATCGTGTCCTCAGATGTTATTGGTTCTTCAGCGGGTGGAATTTTTGATGCAACATTAACTGAAATCGTCAGCAATGGTGACAATCAGCTTGTCAAAACAGTGTCTTGGTATGACAGTGAGTACGGATTTGTAGCGAATCTTATGCGGTTAACTGAATATTTTGCTGATACTAAGTAAGAATTATCGAAAATCTGATTATGTATATTTTACAAGAGTGAATCATAGTTAAACCCCTTCGTGCCAAAGGTTTTGTTACCTGC
>JBGYPO010000154.1:0-3362 GCA_041838435.1 Aliicoccus sp.
ACTGGTAAATTAAGTGCTTGTGCGGCTGCTTCTGCTTTTAACACAGCATTTTCTTCAAATGTTGTCCCGGTCTCTTCAACATCAAAGTCAGGCAAGTGCTCTTTTATACCGATAACATTGATATTTAACGCTTTAAAAATTTCTTTAAACTCATTGATTTTACCAGTATTGCCTGAAGCGATAATTATTTCACTCATAAGTTCTCCTTAAGATTCGATTGTCTCGAGTGTATAGTCTACGTCCGTTACCCATTCATTAAGAATATTCTCGAAATTTTGACTTTCTTTTGTTAAATAGACTTTTAGACGCTCTTTATCAGGTGCATGGTCTGACGCAATATCACGTGCATCTAAAATATTCTGAATGTCTTTTAATGTCTCGTCTGCAGAGTCGACAAAGTGTTTTGACTCCGTAAAATACACATCGAGCGCTGGCTTCAACATCGGATAATGTGTGCAACCTAAAATGATAGTATCCGCATCTGTGTCTTTAACTGAAGACAGTGTTTTCTCAATGACTTCTAATGAAGCTTCTTCGTCATGATATCCGCCCGATTCAATAAATGGTGCAAATGATGTACAACCGACAGTTGTCACTTTAATATTCGGATCAATGGCTTCAATTGTACGTGCATAGAATTCACTTCTTGCTGTACCTTCAGTGCAGAGCAAAAGTATATGCCCGTTCTCAGTTGTCCTTGCAGCATGTCGTGCTGTCGGCTCAATGACTCCGATAATAGGAATATCATATTTTTCTTGAGCGACTGAGAGCGCTGCAGCTGTTGCTGTGTTACATGCAAACACGATAAGTTTGACACCTTGTTTCACTAAAAAGTCCGTCGCCTCTAATATATAGTCGCGCGCCTCTTCTAAAGATTTATCTCCGTACGGATAACCATTAACGTCACCCACATAGATAAATTGTTCGTTTGGCAACTGTTTTAAGAGCGTCGTTGCAACTGTTAATCCACCGACACCAGAATCCAATATACCTATTGCTTGATTGTTCAATGATATCTTCCTCTACTCATTAAAATTCTGATAGCTCATTCATCTTAACTTTAACTGAATGTAAGATTTCTTTTAAGTGTTTTGTTTCATCTGTGTCAAGATGCTCCGTAACCTCTTTCATATACTCAATACGCTTTTCAATGACAAGGCCGATGACATCGTTCGCACTGTCTTCAACAAGCACCAATACAATACGCTTATCTTTTTCATACTTTTGACGACGTACGAAGCCGTTGCGCTCGAGTTTATCAACGATATCTGTCGTCGTAGAGTGAGCGAGACCCAGGCGTTTAGACAATTCTCCTATCGTGATTCCCGACTTATCATTTGCGATTTGCAACGCGATAAACTGCAGCGTAGATAAATTATATTCTTTTAATACCTCGCGCCCATATAATCGCACTCTGTTTGAAATGATACGAATTGATCGCTCTATAGATTCTATTGACTCTCTGTCGATTGTCATCGCCTCCCTAAATGGTGTTTTATTTATTATAACGCATTTCGAAATAATAATAAGCGAATCGATGATTTTTATCATAATATTTAACAGAATGTTTATTTAAAAGTCTTATCGGGAATAATTACCCAACACATGATTTAAAGAGGAATATTATGAAAGCAGTAGATTCGATTGCGTTGGTCTTACTTATCGTCGGTGGCTTAAACTGGTTGCTAGTTGGTCTTTTTGAATTTGATCTTGTTGCAGAACTCTTTGGAAGCCAGGACGCGATTTTAGCTAAAGTCGTTTATATTCTAGTCGGTGTGTCTGCATTATGGTGTATTAAATTATTTGCGAACATCATGAGTAATAGAGGGACACGCGACAACACAAGAGACAGAGTATAATGCATTAAAACTTAAAATTTAGCGGATAAAAAGAGTCGGTAGCGAGATACATTATAGTATCTAACTACCGATTTTTTGGTTCTATTAATTAGTGTAAGTCTTCTTTTATCTTAAAGCGTATTGCGATTGCAGCGAACACTATAAAATATACAGCTGCAACAATGAGCACGTGGATGAGTTCGCCTACCTCGTTATAATCTCTTATTGTCATGATTGAATTAACGAGTAAGTATGAGGCGAAATCTCCATCATGAACGAGTGACTCTAACGCGCGCACGATAGACCCTAGTACATTCAGCCCGAGTATGACCGCAACAATGATACTTGCGATTAAACGTCTTAAGAGAATGGTAATACATAACATGACGACAACAAAGGCCCAGTGCATTAAAAACTGTCCGACTACTACTTTTAAGAAGTAATCAATGTCACCAATGTTGCTGTTGTTAAAGAATATTAAGCGGCTAAAGAAATCAGCAACTATCATGATTCCAAACATAATTAGTGTAAATATTCCGAGTACAATTATTTTTGATGTAACTGAATGAATTCTTGCACGTTCCGTTGCGATATAGTTTTTGTGAAAACCATGGTTATACTCACTCATATAGAACGACACTGTAAATATTCCAATGTACAACATGACCCATGACGGTGACTGCGCCAACACCATTTGCATATATTGACTTTGATCGAGGTCTTCGACTGCGAGTCCATTAAATGGCGAGACTGCTTCGAATTGTGTGAACATAAATGTACCGAAAATTTGAAACACTGCGTAAATGAAAAGTAAGATATACATCATCTTATTGGTGAAAAACCTTGAAATCTCCATTTTGAGAATATTAATCATGAGTCTCACCAAGCTTTCCTCTGCCCGTGCGCTCAAGAAAATACTGTTCTAAACTCTGCTTATGTTTCGTAATCGAATGAATTTCTTTATTTTCAAGCGTTAACATATGAATGATGTTTTTTATCTCCACATGCGTATCGTAGATATGCAGCGTTGTATCATCCAGCACTTTATAATTCGTTATATTAAGCTTCTCTTCTAGAATTGGAATTACTGATTTCGCATCATCAATCTCAAGCTCAATGCGTGTTTCCCACTTTTGCTGCAGTTTATCTTTTGCAACCAGTTCAATAATCTCTCCGTCATGGATGATTGCGTATTTAGTAGCAATTTTAGATAATTCCTCTAGTATGTGGCTGGAGATTAAGATCGTCATACCGGTTTTATTTAGTTCCAAAATTAAATTTCTTACGTCAACAATACCCTCAGGGTCCAGCCCGTTAATTGGCTCATCTAGTATTATTACATCAGGATGCCCGAGTAAGGCTGCAGCAATCCCGAGACGCTGCTTCATCCCCATTGAATAACTTCTTACTTTTATATGTTTATCTTTATCGAGACCCACTTGTGCGAGTACCTCATTGATGCGTTTATCTCTGTTTGTTAACCCACGCCCAATCGCAATGAGTTCGAGATTTCTAAATCCTGAA
>JBGYPO010000155.1:0-30416 GCA_041838435.1 Aliicoccus sp.
AAATCCGTATGGGGAACGCGAAACAACATTCGCCGTTCCACAGAGACTCCAAAATCCGTATGGGGAACGCGGAACAACATTCGCCGTTCCACAGAGACTACAAAATCCGTATGGGGAACACAAAACAACATTCGCCGTTCCACAGAGACTCCAAACTCCGTCTGCAGGAACGCGATACAAAAATGCCGTTCCACACAGAGTCTAGACAACCTCTGTAGAACGGCACTCAACTCAATCAATATATTTACTTCGCTTCATGGATCCAATCTGTGTGGAAGACACCTTCGATGTCGACGCGCTCGTACGTATGGGCACCAAAGTAGTCACGCTGTGCCTGAATCATGTTCGCACTGAGACGCGATTTCGTAATGCCGTCATAATAAGAAATGGCACTCGTAAATCCGGACATCGGCACCCCGTGACGTATCGCAGCAACCGCAACCGCGCGGAGATTATCTTCATACTTCTTAATAATCTTCACGAAGTATTCATCCAAAATTAAATTTTCTAACTCGGGATTCTTCGCATATGCCTGATTAATCTTATCCAGGAATTGCGCGCGGATAATACAACCCTTACGCCATATCATCGCAATCTCACCCAGCTGTAAATCCCAAGCATATTCAAGACTCGCTTCTTTAAGCAGTCTAAATCCCTGTTGATACGCAAGTATCTTACTCAGGTAAAGTCCGCGTCGCAATGACTCCAGCATCGCACTTTTATCAGCTTCGTCCATCAATTTGATATCATTATGATACACTTCACTAATCGCCTTACGCTCCAAAATCAAACTCGATAAACAGCGCATAAACACGCTGTCTGTGATCATCGACAACGGCACACCAAGTGACAGTGCTTCAATACCTGTCCACTTGCCTGTACCTTTTTGGCCAGCCTTATCCAGAATCAAATCGATCACATAGTCACCGTCTTCATTTTTAAACTTCAAAATGTTCGCAGTAATCTCAATCAAATAACTGTTCAACTCACCAGTGTTCCATTCGCTGAACACGTCGCTCATCTCGTCATTCGTCATATTCATACAATACTTCATAAAATAATACGCTTCACTAATAAGCTCCATATCAGCATACTCAATCCCGTTATGAACCATCTTCACGTAATGCCCACTGCCGTCTGGGCCGATATAAGTAACCGTCGGCTGACCGTCGTCAGCGCGTGCAGCAATTTTATTAAAAATCGCAGCAACTTTGTCATACGCTTCTCGCTGACCGCCCGGCATCAGCGCAGGTCCGTTCAGAGCACCCTCTTCACCGCCGCTTACACCCATGCCGATAAAGTTCACGCCAACTTCAGTGAGCGTTTTATTGCGTCTCATTGTGTTTGTGTAAGTCTCGTTACCGCCATCGATTAAAATATCGCCAGCCTGCAGCAATGGTTTTAAACGTTCAATCGTCTGATCCGTCACGTCACCGCTCTTAACAAGCAACATTATAATTTTTGGTGACACCAGCGAACCTACAAAATTTTCTACGGTATCTGCGATATTCACATTATACGCATCAAGTTCATGTTCTCGACTTTGACGCACTGTATCGAAAAAATCAAATGTCGTGACGTTAAATCCGTTGTTCGCCATATTTTTAGCGATGTTTGCGCCCATTACACCTAAACCTACAACGCCGATATCATACTGCATGTTTATTGCCCCTTCTTTGCCTGTACTTGAATCAGTTCTACAACTAACTCTGTAATAGCGACAAGCTCACTAATTGGCATGCGCTCATGCTTCGTATGTATTTCTTCATAACCGAGTCCAAGTATAATTGTCTCAATGCCTTTTTCAGCAAACACGTTACCGTCACTACCGCCGCCTAAACTAATCAGCTCAGGTGTGCGGCCGATGTTTTTGATTGCCTCAATAGCTGTTGTCACAATTTCACGCTCAGGGCTCACATTGATTGGTGCGTACACATTTTTTTCAACAAATTTAACTTCGCCACCCATCTCGCGCGCTGTCTCAACAAACACTGATCTCATATGTTCAACTTGAGCATCCAACTTCTCCATGACAAGACTTCTTGCTTCTGCTTTCATAACCACGTGATCTGTCACGACGTTCGTCGCTTCTCCACCAAAAATCGAACCGATATTCGCTGTTGTCTCGTCATCGATGCGACCGAGCTTCATCGCAGCAATTGCACGCGCCGCAATTTCAATCGCACTGACGCCTTTTTCAGGTGCCACACCAGCGTGCGCCGTTTTCCCAAACACTTCAATATCAATTTTACTTTGCGTCGGTGCCTGCGTGACAACAGTACCCACCAAACCTGGTGCATCAATTGCATAGCCGAATTTAGATTTAATCTTGCTTGTATCAAACGCCTTCGCGCCAACAAGACCTGTCTCTTCGCCAACTGTAATAATAATTTCAATATCACCGTGCTCGATTTTTTCTTCTTTAATCATGCGAATCATTTCAATCAGTGCAGCAATTCCTGCCTTATCATCCGCACCAAGAATCGTCGTGCCGTCAGTGATGATGTAATCGTCTACGACAGATGGCTTAACGTTATTACCTGGCTTTACCGTATCCATATGGACCATGAAGCAAATCGGTTCCACGTCTACCGTCCCCTGCACGCGCGCAATAATGTTACCAGCACCATAACCCGTTTCAATTTGAGAGTCATCTTCTTCAACCGCAATGCCGAGAGAACTTAATTCACGTACTAAATAATCAGCAATTAAGCGCTCATCTCCTGACTCTGAGTTAATTTGTACAAGTGTAAGCAGTGTATCTATTAATCGTTGTTTATTCATCTATGTTCACCTTTCTTGTCAGCCCATCTATGTTAATATATAATATGTAAAGTAAATTTTTTTGAGGATGATTCTATGCAAAACAAACGAATTCGAGTTATAATTATTTGGATTATGGTAGTCCTTATCGTCGTCTCAGGATTATTATTCGGTCTCAGCATGTTAACGACGATGTAGCACAAAAAGAGGTCATATGACCTCTTTTTTTTATTGTGCTTTACCGTGCTCCATAAACCATGACTGCAGATCCATAATTACACTCATCGTTTCATGACCCTCTATATTATGACGCTCAATCATATCCACTACTTTGCCGTCTTTAAATAAAATAAATGACGGTGACGACGGGATAAAGTCCGGCGCCTTCTCTCTCACTGCTTCTGTCGCTTCTTTATCTTGTCCAGCAAACACTGTAAGTAAACGGTCAGGCAGTTGATCGAAGTCAAGCGCGTGACGCGCCGCTGGACGTGCAATACCGCCAGCACAACCACATACTGAGTTCACAAATACAACAGACGTACCTTCTTTACTTAATTGATTCTCGACATCTTCAACTGTGCGCATCTGTGTGTAACCCGCTTCATCCATATCATTACGCGCTGTCGTGACAATATCGTTCATGTACATTTGAAAATCCATTTCCATAAAAATTCTCCTTTTATAAAAAAACCTTATTATAAGAATAATAAGGTTTAATGCTCTATATAGAATTTTATATATAGCTCATCTATTTGTAAAGTTTAGTAGATTGAACTGTTCTCAATACTCATGTTTTCAATCTTTTCTTTTACAGCTTTTAAGAAGTTTCCTGCAACCAGACCATCCAAAATACGGTGATCAATTGATAAACATAAGTTCACCATGTCACGTTGTGCAATCATTCCGTCAATAATAACCGGACGTTTCACAATCGATTCAACCTGCAGAATTGCTGCCTGTGGATGGTTGATAATACCCATGCTCTGTATTGAACCAAATGCACCAGTATTATTTACTGTAATCGTACCACCACTCATGTGTGCTTGAGTCAACTTATGGTTACGACCAAGGTTTGCAAGTTCTGATACTTGTTTCGCAACACCTTTAATTGATAAGTCATCAGCGTTTTTGATGACTGGTACATATAGTTTATCGTCTCCGGCAACAGCAATCGATACGTTAATATCTTTGTTGACGATAATTTTATCGCCCTGCCATGAGCTGTTCATGATTGGATATTCTTTTACAGCTTCAGCAACAGCTTTCACAAAGAAACTAAAGAATGTTAAATTGAAACCTTCTTTTTTCTTAAAATCTTCTTTATGGTGGCTGCGCACTTTAACTAAGTTCGTTGCGTCCACTTCCATCATTAACCATGCATGTGGAATTTCAGTGCTTGATTGAACCATCTTCGCTGCAATAGCTTTACGCACACCTGCAACTGGAATTTCTTCACCAGCCATAGTGCTTGGTTCAGATGGTGTTGAAGCTTTAGGTTCAGTTTTAGGCGCGCTCTCTACAACTGTTTCTGTTGGTTCAGATTTAACTTCTTCCTGTTGACCCGATTCAACATATTTCAAGATATCTTTTTTCGTAATGCGTCCTTCAAAACCTGTTCCTGTAACGTTTTCAAGATCCACATTGTGCTCACTTGCTAAGCGCATAACGACAGGTGAAATTCTGGCGTTACTCGGCTTTTCAACGGTACGATCTGCTCTCTTCGATGTATCACTCGCACCACTCGCACGCTCGTCTTTTGTTGCTTCTTTAACCGCAGCGCCCGCAGACTCTACATCTTCTTCTTTGTCGATTGACTGAGGTGTCTCGTTTGACGCGCCACCCTCGACTTCAATCGTACAAATAACGCCGCCGACTTCTACAGTTTCGCCTTCTTCAGCGACTAATGATTTAATCGTACCAGCAAATACAGACGGTACTTCAGCGGTTACTTTGTCTGAGATAACTTCACAAATCGGATCGTATTCTTCAACAGTATCGCCTGGTGATACCAACCATTTTTCAATCGTACCCTCAGTAACACTCTCACCAAGTTTCGGCATTGTAATTTCTTCCATAATACTAGTACCTCCTAATGTTCAGCTAATTCTTTCATTTTGTCATAAATTTTTTCTGGATTGACCATAAAGAAATCTTCCATAGGCGGTGAATATGGCATCGCTGGGACATCCGGTCCAGCTAAACGCATAATTGGCGCATCTAAATCATATAGACAGTTCTCACCAATAATTGCTGATACCTCACTCATAATCGAACCTTCTAAGTTGTCTTCAGTAACGAGTAATACTTTACCTGTCTTCTTCGCTGCTTTAATAATCGATTCTTTATCGAGTGGGTATACAGTTCTTAAATCCAGTACTTCTGTTTCATAACCCTCTTCTTTTAGACGCTCAGCCGCCTGGAGTGCATAGTTTACCATCAGACCGTACGTGATGACTGTAATATCGTCACCTTCACGCTTCACATCCGCTTCACCGATTGGCACTGTGTATTCACCTTCGGGCACTTCTTCTTTTAATAAACGATATGCTTTTTTATGTTCAAAGAATAAGACAGGGTCGTTATCACGAATCGCAGAAATCAGTAAACCTTTTGCATCACTTGGTGTTGAAGGTATAACCACTTTCAAACCAGGCGTTGATGCAAATATTGTTTCAATCGACTGCGAGTGATAAAGTGCGCCGTGAATCCCGCCGCCAAATGGAGCACGAATAACAAGTGGCGCGTTCCAATCACCGTTTGAGCGGTAGCGAATTTTTGCTGCTTCATTTAAGATTTGGTTTGTCGCAGGCAGGATATATTCAGCGAACTGAATCTCAGCTACCGGACGCTTACCCATCATCGCAGCACCTATACACATACCGACAATGTTACTCTCAGCAAGTGGTGAGTCGAGACATCTCCACTTACCATACTTCTCTTGTAAACCTACGGTAACACCGAATACGCCACCTTTATAACCGACGTCTTCACCAAAGATAAAAACATTCTCGTCTTGGCCCATTTCATAATCTAATGCATCTGTAATTGCTTGAAGATAAGACATTTTAGCCATTGTTACTTACCTCCTCGTAAACATTTTTAAGTGTTTCTTCTGGCGCAGGATATGGCGCTGCTTCGGCTGTTTTCGTCGCATCTGCCACAATTTTCTTAACTTCAGCATCAAGTGCTTCCATCCATGCCTCGTCCACAATTTCGTTCTCTAATAAATACACTTTAAACAATTTATTACAGTCTTCTTCTTTCATTGCTTCAATATCTTCTTTTGTACGGTACAGGTTATGGTTATCGTCTGATGAGTGCGCTGTTAAACGCGTACTCATTGCTTCGATTAATGATGCACCTTCGCCATTCACTGCACGTTCACGTGCGCGTTTCACTGATGCGTAAACCGCAATCGGGTCATTCCCATCAATCTGTTCACCGAACATGCCGTAGCCTATCGCACGATCAGATAGTTTATCCGCACCATATTGTAATTCAACCGGTGTACTGATTGCATATTTATTGTTTTCAATCACACATATGAACGGTAAATCATGTGTTCCCGCAAAGTTTAAACCTTCATGGAAATCCCCCTGGTTTGTAGAACCTTCACCAACCGTTGTCAGTGCGACACGTGCTTCATCATCAATTCTGAATTTATATGCTGCACCAACCGCGTGTAAAATTTGTGTCGCAACAGTTGACCCCTGCGTCAGGACATTGGCAGCCTTTTTACTGAAGTGAGACGGCATCTGTTTACCGCCACTGTTGATGTCCCCTTCTTTAGCGAATGCAGACAGCATTGTTTCTTCCGGTGTAATACCAAAATAAGTCACAAGTGCTAAATCTCTATAGTACGGACTTAGTATATCCTGCTCTTTATCTAGTGCGAGAGCAATACCGACCTGTGTCGCTTCTTGACCTTGACACGAGATAACAAACGGTAATTTACCCGCTCTGTTTAATAACCACATGCGCTCGTCCAACTTACGTGCGAGCAGCATGTAGCGATACATTTCTTTTAAATCATCAGGTGTTAAACCTGCTTCTTTATAATCCATCATGATTATTACCTCCTATACATGAATTCCGACGCCTGAAGCGTCTAAACCAAGCTCCATTAAAATCTCACCAATCGATGGGTGTGCGTGTACACTGCTGCCGAGTTCAAGTGCTGATGCATCCACAAACTTCGCAAATGCCGCTTCGTTAATCAGTTCCGTCACGTGTGGACCAATCATTGTCACGCCTAAAATTGAACCCGTGTCCTTGTCGACATACATCGAACCAAACCCGTTCTCGGGTCCTTCGATCACAGCTTTACCGATAGCACCGAATGGAATTTTCTTTTTAACGAAATTCACGCCCTGCTCTTTTAACGCTTTGTCGTTCATCCCGACAGACGCCACTTCCGGAGATGTATAAATACATTTTGGCACCGTATTGTAATCCAGAGTGATAGGCGCTTTATCTGCCATGTGGTCGACTGCGATAAGTCCTTCTTTTGACGCGACGTGCGCAAGCTGCAGGTTCCCAATCACGTCACCAACTGCGTAGATGTGCTTATCTTTCGTCTGATAAAATTCGTTCGTCTTAATAAATCCGTTATCGAGCTCAATTTTCGTATTGTTTAAGCCGATATCTTCAGTGTTTGGACTGCGGCCAATCGACACGAGCACTTTATCGAATGTTTCAGCGCCATCTTCAAAGTGAATCGTCGCTTTATCCTCAACTTTAACAGTCTCTTCAGATAATCCGAGTCCAATGTGGAACTTCACACCCTTATCCGATAACGCACGCTGTAAACGTTTTGAGACGTCTTTATCTTCAGCTGGTATCAAAGCATTACCTGCTTCAATAACAGTCACCTGTGACCCTAAATCGGTCATGAGTGAAGCGAATTCCAACCCAATGACGCCACCGCCGATGATTGCAAGCTTCTCAGGAATCGTTTCAAGATGCATCATGTCGTCACTGGAAACGACAACCCTGCCGTCAAATGGGAGGAATGGTAATTGACGCGGCTTAGAACCTGTCGCAATTAACACGTGGTTATTAATTAAAATTTCCGCCTCTGCCTCTTCATCATGCGGATTCTCTACTGCAACTGTCCCTGCGAGTGGTGAGAAAATTGATGGGCCGAGTATACGGCCGTAACCTTCAAATACATCGACATTGTTCTTTTTCATTAAACCTTGAACACCTTTAAACATAGTCTCAACCACTTCATCTTTGCGCTTCACGATGTTACCGATAGAAAACGCGGGTACTTGCGCGTCTACGCCGTACATCTCAGCATTTTTCATTGATGTAATGACTTCTGCTGACTTCAACATAGATTTCGTTGGAATACATCCTTTATGAAGACAAGTACCACCGAGCTTTTCTGTTTCAACAATAGCTGTTTTTAAGCCGTTCTTGCTTGCTTTAATCGCAGCAACATATCCTGCTGTCCCCCCGCCGAGTATGACGAGATCATAATTATGTGCCAATATAATTACCTCCTATTCGTAAATTTTTACTGGTTCTTCTTTATTATATACGCGGTATGCACCTTCTGCTAATGCCTGCATCTCTTCTTCACCAGGATACACTGTAATCCCGGCAATAAATGAAATGTAAGGTGTCACACGCTCAATTAAATATTTACTATATGCAAGTCCACCGGTGAAGATTATCTGATCAACATCACCTTGTAAGACGGCTGCTCTTGACGCCACTTCTTTTGCGAGCTGTACGGCTAACACTGTGTATATTTTCTCAGCATGTACGTCACCCGCAAGCGCTTTGTTTTCTAACTCAAGTGCATCATTCGTACCGGCCAACGAGACGAATCCGCCTTCACGCGTAATGCGTTTATACGTTTCATCATATGTTAAATTATTGTCTAAGACATATTTAATGAGCCTGTCGTTTGGCAGTGAGCCACTGCGTGTTGGACTGAGTGGACCTTCACCGGCAAGCCCGTCGTTCACATCAATCACTTTTCCTTTTCTATGCGCCCCAACCGTAATACCGCCACCCATATGAGCAACGATTACGTTTATATTTTCGTACTGGGCTTCAATAGATTCTGCATATTTTCTGGCCACTGCTTTTTGGTTCAATGCATGAAAAATTGACTTTCTCTCAATGTCTTTTAAACCTGTCATTCTTACTTCATCCAGCAATTCATCTACGACTACAGGATCTGTTATCACTGCAGGCACACCCAGTTCTTCTTTGAAACGATTCGCGATAACACCACTTAAATTCGATGCATGGTTGCCATATCTATTTGTAGAAATATCATCAACCATGCGCGCATTGATTTCATACGTACCACCAGCAACCGGCTTTAAGACCCCGCCCCGTGCTGAAATGATATCTATGTCTTTTTTATCAAATTTATTTGTCTCTAGAAACTCGAGGATTGCATCATATCTATATTCCGTTTGGTCGATAAGTTCTTGTGACGTCACTTCTACCTGGTGTCTGAGTGTGCTTTCAAATAAGCTCTCTTTATCTTTAAAGATTGCAACTTTTGTTGACGTTGAACCTAAATTCAAGACTAGAATATGAATGGCCAAGTTACTTCCTCCTAGATAATGTGTGTACAGGATTTACTGAGAATTTTGATTTCACATTTTTAATTGCAGCAATACGCTCCTCAGCAAGTGTATTTGCAGCAAGTGCTGTTGAAATGTTGTCGCGCTTCGCGATGTCGAAGATTTTACCCATTTGCTCGTAAATTCCTTCAACTTTTTGGATCGCGCGCTCCTCATTGTATCCTTCTAACTCGTCTGATACGTTGATTACCCCACCGCTGTTCACAACGAAGTCCGGTGCGTACAGAATGCCGCGCTCGTCTAACATTTGTGAATGCTTTGCAGTTGACGCGAGTTGGTTATTCGCTGCACCACATACTGCTTTAACTTTTAATCTTGGAATCGTCTCATCGTTTAATGTCGCACCCAGCGCACATGGTGCATAAATGTCTGCTTCAACGTCATAGATTTCATCAACGCCAACCGCTGTTGCGCCAAAATTATCAACTGCACGCTGTACAGATTCTTCATTAATATCAGTCACGATTAACTTCGCGCCTTCTTTATGCAGGTATTCACATACTGTATAAGCAACTGTACCTACACCCTGCACTGCAACTGTTTTACCTTCAAGTGAGTCTGTACCAAAGATTTCTTGTGCAATGCGTTTCATTGCTGTGTATACACCAAGTGCTGTTTTTGGTGACGGGTTTCCACTTGAACCGTAAGATTCACTAATACCTGTCACAAACTCAGTTTCAAGGTGAATGTAGTCCATGTCCTGAACTGTTGTGTTCACATCTTGAGCTGTAATATAACGACCGTTTAAACTATTCACAAAACGTCCGAAGCTTCTAAATAACTGTTCTGATTTAATTTCTTTCGGGTCACCAATAATAACGGCTTTACCCCCACCAATGTTTAAACCGGCTGCAGCGTTTTTGTAAGTCATCCCACGCGCGAGTCTTAATACATCTACGATTGCTTCTTCTTCAGTTGCATAATTCCAAAAACGCGTACCACCAAGTGCGGGTCCAAGCGTTGTATCATGGATACAAATAATTGCTTTTAATCCTGAGTCTTTATCTTGGCAGAATACCAATTGTTCATAATCGTGATTTTCCATTTGTTCAAATATCATAATTCTTCTCCTTTATAATTCATTTATTTTATATTGTTCATTGCGAGTTTAATTGATAAATACTTTACTTCACTGTCATCGGCACGAGACGTCAATACGATTGGTACTTTGGCACCAACAATAATCGCAGCAACATGTGCGCCTGCAGAGTACACAAGTGACTTGTAGAGCATATTTCCAGCATCCAGTGCCGGCGCGATTAATATATCAGCATTGCCTGCAACCGGGCTGTCGAGACCTTTTACCCGGCTTGCTGCTTTTGAAATAGCGAGGTCATACTGCAAAGGTCCATCGATGATAAAGTCCGCCGCGTCTTTAAACCGCGTTTTTAATTCATCTGCATCTACAGTCGATTGAATTTTAGGATTCACTTTTTCTACAGCTGATAACAGTGCAACTTTTGGAGTCGTTATTCCGATGTTGTGCGCGACTTCAACGGCGTTGTTAATAATTTCAGCTTTTTGTTCAACATTTGGACTTATGTTCATCGCACAATCGGTAATGAGTACTGCTTTGTCATAGTTTGGTAAATCAAAGAGTGCAACATGACTGAGAACCTTCTTCTCAATTAAGCTGTGTTCTTTATTTAACACTTCTTTTAGAATGACCGCAGTCGCGACCATACCTTTCATCAACATGTGCGCTTCACCAGATGCAACGAGCGATACCGCGATTGCAGCTGCATCAGTATCAGAGTCCGCATGGTGAATAATCATCCGTTCATTATTCAGTAACTCTGGGTCTATGTTTTGTAATAAGGATTCTAAAGATTGCTTATCATCAACGAGATGGAATATCATTTCGCTTTCTTTGTATAACCTATAAATAGGCGTGAGTACATCCATGTCTGCTGCCTTGCAAACAGAAAGCGCTATCATATCTGTTGATGGCACACTTATTAATTCATTAAATTTCATCACATAACCTCCTTACTGACATTATACATAACTACAAAAATATTAAAATAAATTCTATAAAACGTGGAATATTCTAACAATTCTTACGATTGCTATTTCGTTTACGTTGTGTGACATTCTCAGTATAATAACAGTGAGGTGTTCTTATGAGAAAATTATTTGCATTAACCATGCTTGTCATTCCGGTCTTGATTGCAGGTGTTGGTATTAAGCTGATGCGCGACAGCATGTTCGGAATTATCAACGCTCCATTTAATGCCGTCTTCTTACAATTTCTTATCGGTTTTGTAATCTTTGGTTTAGGCACCTGGTTCATCGCTGGCTACATAATTAATCGGGAACGAAAACACAAGCGGTTAAAGGAATCTATACGGAAAAGATCCACGGATTCAAAATAGGCATAAGAAAGCACTCGACGAATTGATGTTCGCCGAGTGCTTTTTATTATTTTGAGTTTTTTTGTCATTGCTGGTGTGATATATCCAGTTTCGCGTTCCCCACACGGATTTTGGAGTCTCTCGGGAACGCCGACTACCTTCCCGCGTTCCCCACACGGATTTCGCAGGCTCTGGGGAACGCCAACTACCTTACCGCGTTCCCCACACGGATTTCGCAGGCTCTCGGGAACGCCGATTACCGTTTCGCGTTCCCCATACGGATTTCGCAGGCTCTCGGGAACGCCGATTACCTTCCCGCGTTCCCCACACAGATTTTGGAGTCTCTCGGGAACGCCGACTACCTTTTCGCGTTCCCCATACCGATTTCGCAGGCTCTGGGGAACGCCGATTACCGTACCGCGTTCCCCACACCGATTTCGCAGGCTCTGGGGAACGCCGATTACCGTACCGCGTTCCCCACACGGATTTTGGAGTCTCTCGGGCACGCCGAGTTCCATCCCGCGTTCCCCATACGGATTTCGCAGGCTCTGGGGAACGCCGATTACCGTCCCGCGTTCCCCACACGGATTTTGGAGTCTCTGGGGAACGCCGAGTTCCGTCCCGCGTTCCCCACACGGATTTCGCAGGCTCTCGGGAACGCCAACTACCGTTCCGCGTTCCCCATACGGATTTCGCAGGCTCTGGGGAACGCCGATTACCTTCCCGCGTTCCCCACACGGATTTCGCAGGCTCTGGGGAACGCCAACTACCTTACCGCGTTCCCCACACGGATTTCGCAGGCTCTCGGGAACGCCGATTACCGTACCGCGTTCCCCGGACAACTAATCCTGACTCTCAATCAATGATTCTGCATTGCGTAAAGCTTCATTCGTTATGTTGCCGCCACTCAATATTCGCGCTATCTCTTCAACATGTTCGCCATCATTCAGATATTTAGCTTTTGACACCGTACGGTTGTCGACGATTTCTTTATCAACGTACAGATGGTGATCTGCACTCGCAACTGTCTGTGCCAGGTGTGAGATAACGATCGTCTGAATATCCTTGGATATTGCCTGCATTTTGCGCGCCATCTTACTCGCCACGATTCCGCTCACGCCTGAGTCGATTTCGTCTAAAATAATCAGTGAGTGATTGTCGTATTTAGCAAATATCGTTTGGAACGCGAGCATCACGCGTGAGAGTTCTCCACCGGATGCGACATCTGTCAATAGTTTCAGTGGTTCACCAACGTTTGGTGAGAAGTTAAAATTGATTTGTGATATCCCTGTCCCACTGAACTTCCCTTTTTCTACTTCTATAGAGAAACGTGCGTGGGTAATATCGAGTGTCTGCAACTCCTCAATTATCCCCTTTTCGAGTTCAGCTTTGTTATCCAGGCGGAACTGATGCAGTATCTCTGCTTCTTCTTCAAGCGTTTCATATAATGTATTCTTTTGCTGCATGAGTGTTGTCATCGACTCTGATATATTCTCAAGTTCATATATTTGAGACGATAAAGTTTCACGATACTCAATTAATTCAGAGAATGTTTTATTGTGCTTGCGTTTTAATCGGTTGATGTTTTGTAAAATTTGTTGGATCTCATTCAGTCGTGCTTCGTCAAAATCCTGATTGGAGAGATGCTCTGATACTCTTAATTCCAATTCATTGAGCGCATGATATGCGGCTTCGATATTGCGATATAAAGGTTCAAGTGTGGAATCATGCTGGATGAGTTCTGATAATTGTTCTTGAATGCCAAACACTGTGCTGCTTGGTGTGACATCTCTTGAAAATAGATGCTTGAGTGTTTTGTACTGGTTTGAAATTTTTTCGAAGTTGCTTAAGTAATTCAGCTCTTCTTCTAATCGTGATTCCGTATCTGATTCAAGATTCAGCTGTTCTATTTCATCAAGATACTCTTTATAAATATTGATTTGCTCAAGTCGTGTATTGTTCTTAGTTTCTAGATCAACAAGCTTTTGATGCACGCGTCTGAATTCATGAAAGTTTCGCTGATAAGAATCATAAGTATCCAGCGATTCTATATTTATATATTGGTCTAAATAATAGCGCTGTCTTTTGTTGTCTAACATATCCAGTTGACTGCCCTGTGAATGGATCATCATCACTTCACGCATAACGTCTCTTAATGCAGTCAAGGTCACAACTTTTGAGTTGATCTTAATGATACTTTTCTTTGATTGCAAGACTTCTCGTCTTACAATGCACAGTTCATCTTTTGGAATATCGTGCACGTCAAAAAGTGCATTTAACTTTGCTGTGTCCGGCAAGTCAAATACACCTTCTATCACTGAGCGCTCCGTATCATGTCTGACATCTTCAGATGATGCGCGCTTCCCATATAAATATTTAATCGTTTCTATTATCATTGATTTTCCTGCACCCGAATCACCTGATATGACGGTCAGTCCATCATTGAAATCAAGTTCGAGTTCTCTTATCACAGCAAAATTTTGAATTGATAGTTTTATTAACACAACAACACATCCGTTAGTTAATTAAATTAAGTTAAAAATTTTCTCTTTAATCTCTTGTTGAGCTGTTTCATCGTTACAAATAATCAAGCACGTATCATCACCACATATAGTACCCATAACTTCTTCCCACTCCAGCTGATCGATGATTGCACCGATAGATTGCGCGTTGCCTGGGAGGGTTTTTAGAACCAATAAGTTATTCGCAGTATCCAGCTTCACAAACGAATCCATTAAATAACGTCCTAATTTTTCTAAAGGATGGTATTTTCTGTCTTTCGGTAAACTATATACATATGTGCTGTTTGGCGTTGGCACTTTTATAAGTTGTAATTCTTTTATATCTCTTGAAATCGTCGCTTGTGTCACATTGAAATTATATTCATTTAATTTATCGACGAGTTCTTCTTGTGTTTCAATTTTGTTATTACTGATGATTTCACGTATTTTTATCTGTCTTATGGACTTGTTGGACATGGGGTCATCCTCCTAGTATTCGTATATTTATTCAAATATAACACAATCATACGCCTTATGCATAAAAAACCACTCACAAGGTTTCTTATGAGTGATCTTTTACAGTGTCAGCAATGGTTTCACTATCAATTGTTGATATATATTCAGATGTATATTTAGCATTTAATAAATACTCCACATTGCCTTTATGCCCTTTTATTGGAGATTGTGCAATATCTAAGACTGAAAAACCAAGCGTATTAAAATGCTCGATTACACGTTCTAATACATTAATATGTGTATCTAACGACGTGATGATTCCCCCATCTTCAACTTCTTCTTTGTAAGATTCAAACTGAGGTTTCACGAGCCCAATAACAGTCAGCTCATGTTGAAATAATTCGTGAATATGATTGATTATAGGAATAATTGATGTGAACGATACATCGATTGTTATCACACCAGGTATTTCTATAAAGTCAGCACGCTTTGTATCTTTAAAATTCGTTTGTTCCATTACAGTGACATTCTCGTCAGTTCTCAGCCGGTAATCTAACTGATTCGTACCGACATCAACCGCATACACATGCTTTACACCGTGCTGCAGCGCACAATCTGTAAAACCACCGGTCGAACTGCCCACATCAATCATCACTTGATCTTTTACTGTGAAGTCAAAGTGCTCTATGGCGTATGCAAGTTTATGTCCACCACGTGAGACAAATTGTTTCATATGTTTAAAACGAATATCAGCACGCGTAGGATCAATCATTTCTGAAGGCTTATACACTGGCGCGTTTTGATTTAATACTTGCCCCGCCATAATGTAACGACTGATTTTATCAACAGAGCCAACGTTAAAGTGCTCATATATATATTGATCGACTCTTACTTTTTTCATAGCTGCTTCACAAGCATCGCTTGTGCTTTACGCATAATATTTTCTGTCGTTATGCCAATGTCTTCAAGCAACTGGTTAACATCTCCGTGCTCGATATATTCATTGCCGATACCAATGCGCTGCACTTTATTTGTGTAGCCATTATCAAGCATAAACGCACCAATCATTGCACCAAGTCCACCTTCTAGCATGCTCTCTTCAACAATGAGGAGCGGCGTGTTACGCTCACCCACTCTATGCAGCATGGCTTCATCGAGTGGTTTGATAAAACGCGCGTTCACAACACCTGCTGAAACGCCGTCAGTCGCGAGTGTTTCCGCAGCATCTTGAAGTAATTTTAATGTGGGTCCGAACGATATCATCGACACGTCAGAGCCTTCTTTTAAAGTTTCCCACTCACCTATATTAAAGTCATCATAGGCAACATCCTCACTGATACCATCTACGTTACCACGCGGATATCTCAGTGCAATCGGTCCATTATGTTGAAATGCAAGATCTATCATTTGAGATGCTTCACGCTCATCTTTTGGCATCATCAATACTGTGTTTGGCAGCGGCGTAATAAAACTAATATCAAATACGCCTTGATGCGTTTCACCATCTGCACCAACGAGACCACTGCGGTCAATCCCTATGAAAACATTCAAGTTTTGACGATCGACATCATGTAATAGTTGATCGTAACCGCGCTGTAAGAATGTTGAATAAATTGCAAGGTAAGGTTTCATACCCGAGGCCGCTAACCCAACCGCCATAGTTACAGCGTGCTGCTCTGCGATTCCCACATCAAAAAATCGCTCCGGATATGTGTTTTGGAACGTTGTCAATTGGCTGCCAACAGGCATCGCTGGTGTAATTGCAACCACACGATTGTCATCATGTGCATGACTTAATACTTCGTTTGATACATATGCACTCCATGAGACTGTTGATTTACCGCCAAGTACTTCACCTGTTTCGATTTTGTAAGGCCCAAGTCCATGCCACGTTCCGATTTCATCCGTCTCAGCATGGGTGAATCCTTTACCTTTTTTGGTAATCACATGAATTATTACCGGTCCTCTGATATCTTTTGCATTTTCAATTGCAGTTTCCAACTCACCAAAGTCATGTCCATTGACCGGTCCAAGATATTTAATACCGAGCTCTTCAAAGAACACACCTTCAACAAACAAGTACTTGAAGCTGTCTTTTAAGCGGTCTGCTAAATCTCTTAACCTTGAACCCACCTGTGGTAAATTCTCAATCATATCTTCCATCTCATACTTCGCACGATTATAACGAATATTTGTGCGCATGCGTCCGAGCATGTTATGCATTGCGCCCACGTTCGGTGCAATACTCATTTCGTTATCATTTAAAATGATAATCATCGGTGTCTTTTCTGAACCGATATTATTCAGTGCCTCAAGTGCCATACCACCGGTAAGCGCACCGTCACCTATAATTGGTACTACATAATTTTCTTCTTTTTTAATATCGCGCGCAAGCGCCATTCCCATCGCAGCAGATAATGAAGTTGAGCTATGTCCTGCTTCCCAAACATCATGCTCTGATTCACGCATTTTCGGAAACCCACATAATCCTTCATATTGCCTGAGCGTATCGAAGTTATCGATGCGGCCTGTTAATATTTTATGAATGTACGCCTGGTGACCCACATCAAATATGAGTTTATCGTTTGGACTATTAAAGTGTTTATGAAGTGCAATTGTTAACTCAACCACGCCGAGGTTAGCGCCGATATGGCCACCTGTTTTTGAACATGATTCAATTAGAAATTTACGAATATCTTTACTCAGCTCTTCTAATTGTTTATTCGTCATATTCTTTAAAAATTGAGGGCCCATTATCTCATGAATATTCATTCCGCATCCGTCCTTTTAAGTGCTAAATTTCATTATATCACTATGAGTGATAACAAAAAATAAAATAACTACCTCTATATTTCATCACCACGTGATGACGAGATAATTATTTTATATTATCAGTTATAACTTAATTGTATTTATTATTGTTTCTAGCGGTTCGATGTCGTAGTCCTCTTTAAGCGTGTCCAGTAATGACCGTGCTTCTAGTTCATAGCGCTTAAGCTCTTTATACGCACCTTCTAAACCATATTCACTGACATATGTCGTCTTATTGTTCGACACATCACTGCCCGCATGTTTGCCTAACACTTCTACAGATGACGTGACATCCAAGATGTCATCTCGAATTTGGAAAAGCACACCGATTTTATCTGAGAATTTTATGAGCACTTCTCGTGTCGATGGTTCTACATCAGCAACAATACACGCCATTTCTACAGCTGCACGAATAAGTGCGCCGGTTTTATATCTGTGAATTTTGACTAGGTGATCGAGCGTCACGACTTCAGTCTCCGCTTCAATATCCAGCATCTGTCCGCCAATCATACCGTTGTGACCGCTATGTGTATTGAGTGTTTTTAACAAATTCACTTTCATTGTATCTGTGAGAGACGCGTCACTTAATATGACATTGAAGCTCTCTGTTAACAGGTTATCCCCTGCAAGAATCGCTGTGGCTTCACCAAACACCTTGTGGTTTGTCGGTTGTCCGCGCCTCAAATCATCATCATCCATCGCTGGTAAATCATCATGAATTAACGAATATGTATGGATCATTTCAAGTGCAGAAGCGGCAGTTACACCACGCTCGAGCGGAACGTCAAGCGTCTCTAGTGTTGAGAATAATAACATCGGTCTGAAACGCTTACCACCCGCTTCAACTGAATAAATACTGGCGCGTTCAATCGTGTTAGATACATAATTATCCTCCAGATGACGAATAATTAAACGCTCGACTGCTGAAAGACTCTCTTTCATTAATTCATTCACCAGGGTGTACATCCTCCCCGCTGTTATGTAGTTCTTCGACTTTAAGCTCTGCATTTTTTAAAATTAAGCCGCAGTCCTTTGCTAAATTAACACCACGCTGATAAAGTTCTAACGAATTTTCTAAAGAGACGTCATCACTATCAAGTTCAGTCACTATCTCTTCGAGTGCCTTAATTTTTTCTTCGAACGTTTTTTCATTTGCCATGATTTTCGACTCCTGTAACTTCTGATTCTATCTTCCCGTTTTGTATGGTCGTCTGTATCTTATCTCCTACATTTAACTGTTCAACACGCTTAACAATCTCGCCGTCTTTTTCTGTATAAGTAAACCCGCGCATCAAAATTTGTGTTGGACTTAGAGAATTTAACATTTGCAGCTGTTGTCTATGATGCTGCTGTTTTTGGTTTAATCGGTATTTTATCTGTCGAATAAGACGCTCACTGAGACCCGTTAAGTACTGCGTGTGTTGTCTGATATCACGCTCTGGTGAGTAGGTGTAGAGGCGCTGTTTTAAATACAAGAAGTTCTGTGATTGTCCATGTAGCGACTGCTGCATCGAGCGTTCCAGACTTTCTGTTAGATGATCTAAATGAATTTTTTGGTATTGATATAAGTTAGATGGATGCTGGATTTTGTGTGACGTTGTATTATTTAGCTGCTGCCTTTTTTTATCGAGTAGAAGAGTCATGCGTCTATATAGGCGCATGTTTAAATTGTCGATGCGCGCCATAATATCAACGACATTATAAACAGCAAGCTCAATCG
The DNA here is from genome assembly GCA_041838435.1 of Aliicoccus sp. GTDB lineage: Bacteria > Bacillota > Bacilli > Staphylococcales > Salinicoccaceae > Aliicoccus. The sequence goes on from JBGYPO010000155.1 coordinate 19,217, forward strand.
CTGCAGTTGGTGTTGCCGCCCTTAAGTCTGAGACATAGTCAACGAGCGTGGTGTCTGGTTCGTGACCAACACCGGTAATGATAGGTGTACGCGTTTCAAACACGGCAAGTGCAACTTCTTTTTCATTGAATGTCCAGAGATCTTCAATGGACCCACCACCCCGCGCTAAAATCATCACATCAAATCCAAGTGTATCTGCATATCTCAAATTTTTAACGACACTTTCGATGCTGCCGACACCTTGTACACGCGTGTCGATGATTGAGACTTTCGCAAGTGGATACCTGCGTTTGAGTGTGCTTAGCATATCACCCTTAACAGCACCGCTTAGTGAAGTAAGAATTCCGATTGACTCGGGATATTCCGGGATATTCTTTTTATGTGACTCATCGAAGTATCCACCGGCGCTTAACTCTTTTTTATCTTGTTCGAGCTTAGCAAATAACGTACCAAGCCCATCGAGCTCGACCTTATTTGCAATTAATTGATATCTACCCTGCTTCTTATACACACCAATCGTTCCAGTGATAAGCACACTCTGTCCATCTTCAAGATCAAACGTAAGACTGCGCTGGTCCTGCTTAAACATGACGGCACTCATCGTCGATTGATTATCTTTTAAACTAAAGTATATATGACCGGATTGATAGTGCTTAACGTTCGATAATTCACCCTTGATATATACTGTCTGCAAGTAAGGATCATATTCAAACTTACGCGAAATGTACTCGGTTATGACATTTACACTTAGAAACTTTTCATTTTCCATGAAAGAATTTACTCCTTAAAACGATCTGACTCTAATAATGATTTTAAGACACCATTAATAAACTTGAAGCTGTCATTATCTCCATATGCTTTTGCCAGAATAACGATCTCGTTGATTACAACTTTATGTGGCGATTCACCTACACTAAGTTCAGAGATAGCGAGTCTTAATAGCGCACGCTCAACCTTAGAAATACGATCGATTGTAAACTGGTGTAAGTAACTGCTGATTGATGCGTCGATTGATTCATAGTGTTCTAGATAATAGTCAACAAGTCTCTGTATATACGAATGCTCTTCGTATAGCGATTTGAACTTAACATCGTCTGTAACTTCATAGACTTTATCTAATTGAAATATAATTTGGAATGCTTTTTTTCTTTGTTCATGTCTGTTCATAATTTACCTTCGTCACAATCTAAGATTTAATATTAATAATGTGAATATTGACCTCTTTAACTTCAAAGCCGGTCATATTCTTAATCGTATTGGTAATGTTGTTTTGGATGTTTACAGCAGTTGTATGAATGTTTGCATCACTATAAAGCGATACATACACACTGACTGAAATCACGTCGTCCTTAATGTCTACTTTAATGCCTTTACCACGATACTTTTTACCAAGTTTTTCAATATTACCACTTGCAAAATTATTTTGTAGCGCATGCACGCCTTTAGTTTCCGTTGCAGCGATACTCGAAATCACTTCAATCACTTCTGACGTAATTTCAACGCGACCTAAATTTTCATTAATAGTCTGTAGATTCATACCAATCACCTCTACTGTATTATAACAAACTTCACGGAAAGTTGAGTTTCAAATGCTATTAAAAAATTGGTTGGTGGGTTGATTTGTGTTTGGGGCGTGTGTTTGAGGGATTAACATATGACGGAGCGCTCTCCGTTACCCGGTAAACCTCCAGCGTATGACGGAACGTTCTCCGCTACCCGGTAAATCTTCTAACGTCTACATGAGAATCGTCATAGAGCAGATAAAAGCAGTCTGACCCCCAAAAACCCAAAATCCCCCCAACTCATACAGACAACGCTCGTCATCTGCAAAATTAGGAGGAACTCAGACTCTTCTATTTCATAATTTCATTATCAGTCAAGAAGTTCGTATTGTAGTTGTTCTCTAAGAAGTTCTTGTTCTTCAACAATTCTCTATGGAATGGAATCGTAGAATCTATACCACTGATTGTAAACTCCTTCAACGCACGGCGGGCACTATTAATTGCCTCTTCACGATTCTCAGCATGGACAATGAGCTTTGCGATCATTGAATCATAGTACGGTGGGATTGTGTAGCCTGCATAACTCGCAGTATCTAACCGCACGCCATAACCACCTGGCGCAATAAATTCTGTTATTTTACCGGCTGAAGGCATAAAGTTTTTACTCGGGTTCTCCGCATTGATTCTAAACTCAATTGAATGGCCTCTAAACTGAATGTCTTCTTGTTTATATGGAATCTCTTCACGCATCGCAACTCTAATTTGCATCTTAATCAAATCGATTCCTGTGATCATTTCTGTCACTGGATGTTCGACCTGAATGCGTGTATTCATTTCCATGAAATAAAAATTGTCATCGTTTAAATCATATATAAACTCAATCGTTCCTGCACCAATGTAATGAATGCTCTTCGCTGCTCTCACAGCTGTCTCACCCATTGCCTCGCGTTTCTCCGCCGTCAATATTGGGCTCGGCGCTTCTTCAACGAGCTTTTGCATACGCCGCTGCACCGTACAGTCACGCTCTCCAAGATGGATGACATTACCATAATAATCACCGAGCACCTGGATTTCAATATGTCTAAAGTTCTCGATATATTTCTCCATGTATAAGCTGCTGTTGCCAAACGCACTCTCGGCCTCTTTCGTTGTCATCTTATAGCCTTGAATTAATTCCTCTTCGTTATGCGCGACGCGAATCCCTTTTCCGCCCCCACCATGACTTGCTTTGATAATGACAGGATAACCGATTTCTTCAGCGACAGTAATTGCGTGATCAGTAGACGATAAAATACCCGCGCTTCCCGGCACTGTTGGAACGCCTGCTTTAATCATCGTTTCTTTCGCAACATCTTTCACACCCATCGTTGCAATAGTTTCAGGCATGGGCCCAACAAAAATGATATTCATCGCTTCACACATCTCAGCAAAATCATCGTTCTCAGCTAAGAAACCGTATCCCGGGTGAATAGCGTCACAGTTTGTCGATTTCGCAATCGTCATAATGCTGATCATATCAAGATAGCTGTCTTTTGATTGTTTCGGTCCAACACAATAAGATTCCGTTGCAATTTTTCGGTGCAGGCTGTCTGCATCAGCTTCTGAATAGATACTTACAGTTTCGATACCAAGTTCATCACATGCACGTATGATTCTAACCGCAATTTCACCACGATTTGCAATTAATAATTTTTTTATCATCGAATCACAAACATAGGTTGATTGTACTCAACCATATCTCCGTCTTCGATTAAAATCTCCAGAATCTCACCATTCATCTCAGCCTGAATCTCGTTGAAGAGTTTCATCGCTTCTAAAATACACACGACGGTATCGTTATTTACTACATCGCCCACTTGAACGAATGGCTCTGCTTCTGGTGAAGCTGCTTTGTAGAATGTGCCGACCATCGGTGCTTTGATGACTTTATCAGATGATGACCCTGGTTGTGGTTGACTTTGTGGTTGCGGCGCAGTTTCAGCTGCTGGTTGTGATTGGACTTGAATTTGTGGTGCTTCTTTTTTTAATTTAATCTCAACATCTTTGTCTTTGTAAGAGACTTCGGATAATGATGCTTTGTTCATTTTTTCAATTAATTCGTCTACATGTTTTAAATTCATAAGAGTTTCTCCTAGTCGCTACATTATTGTAATTCATTTTACTGAATATTCATTATATCTTCAAGTATAAGCCGATAAAACGCATACGACAATGTATATCTTTACAAAATAAAAATTGAGTACAAATGATGTACTCAATTTTCGTATAACTTTATTGATTATGCACGCGATACATAGCTGCCGTCTGTTGAACTGACAACTAACGTATCACCCTGGTTAACAAACAGTGGCACCTGTAATTCCAGCCCTGTCTCTAGCTTTGCATATTTAGACGCACCGGATGCTGTATCACCTTTGATACCCGGCTCAGTTTCAACGACTTCCAGTTCCACTGACTTTGGTAATTCGATACCAAGCGTTTCACCTTCAAACGTCATGATTGATACTGCCATATTTTCTTTTAAATAATTCAATTCATCTTCGAGTTGGTCTGCAGACACTTCTAACTGCTCATATGAATTGTTATCCATAAATACGTGCGTATCGCCATCCGCATACAGATATTGCATCTTTTTATTTTCAATCAATGCGCGCGCAACTTTTTCCCCGCCGCGGAATGTCTTCTCCTGGATGTTACCTGTGCGTAAGTTACGTAATTTAGATCTAACAAATGCCGCACCTTTACCCGGCTTAACGTGTTGGAATTCCATAACGCGCCAAATACCACCGTCTACTTCAATTGTTAATCCTGTTTTAAAATCGTTAACTGAAATCATATTATGTCCTCACTATTCTTTTCCTGAGATAATTTCATTATAAATGATTTTGCGGCATTCTCAAAATTAGTTGATATTATAGGACAAAGAGCTCTTTGCTGCTGTTCGTTAAACGCTTTAAGCCGTCTTTAGTCACGATGCAGTCATCTTCAATACGCACACCGCCGACACCGTCGATATAAATACCTGGTTCAATCGTGACACACATACCCACTTCAAGAACTGTTTCTACAGTTTGAGCAAGACCCGGTCCTTCATGAACTTCTAGTCCAATGCCGTGTCCAAGTGAGTGACCGAAGTTATCACCATAACCATTAGACTTGATGATATCACGTGCAATTGAATCTGCTTCAGCACCTGTCATACCTGGTTTAATCTGCTCTAATGCCGCAAGCTCACTTTCAAGCACGATGTCATATACTTTTTTCATTTCATCACTTGGTTCGCCGACAGCGAATGTACGTGTAATATCTGAAATATAGCCTTTATAAAGTGCTCCAAAATCAAGTGTGACCATCTCACCGTCTTCAATCACTTTTTCACTTGCAACACCATGTGGTAGTGCACCACGCGCGCCACTTGCAACGATGATGTCAAAGCTTGCACCAGATGCGCCAAGCTCTCTCATCTTACGTTCGAGTTCATTCTTAACATCCATTTCTGTCATGCCTGCTTTGACGAATGTTAAAATGTGCTCGTATGTTGCGTCAGCGATATCACATGCTTTTTGAATAAGTGCCACTTCGTCTTCTGACTTCACCATTCTAATCTTTTCAATTTCGCCAGAAAGTGGTGTCAGCTCAAACGACTTATCGAGCTCTGCAAATATATTATATGTTGTTAAGTGTCCTTCAAAACCAAGACGCTTTACATTATTCTTTCCTAATAATTCGATTACAAATGGGAGATGTCCGCCCTTTTGAAGTACAAACTCAAAATCTGTCGCCTGTTCTTGTGCCTGTGCGTTATATCTAAAGTCTGACGTTAATAACGCTTTGTCTTTAGTAATAATGACAGCACCAGCACTACCTGTAAATTGTGACAAGTAACGTCTGTTGTGTGGACTCATCACGAGTACTGCATCTAAATTTTTCTCTGTTAATAATTCTCTTACTTTTGAAATTCTATCCATTATAATCACCTCAATATAATATATTACATGAAATCGTTTTTAATACCAACCTCATGTTTATACATGGTAAAATAAAATAATGATTTAAAAAGGAGAAACATATGAAATACATCGGACTTCTCTTAACTGTTGTAATAATGAGCGCATGTCAAAATAATGCACACTCAGAAATATATGATACACACATGACGCTTAACTCGGAACTCGTCGTATTGCAGTCAGAAAATATCGCATTGCAGAACCAATTAAGTGCACTTCAAAATCCAACCGAACCTGATGAAAACCCGGTCGAACTTGACCGTTATCTTTCGATGATTGAAACGCTGGTTACTGCCCTTACGCGTGAGCTTGGTACAATCAACGAAACGCTGAATCAAACAGAATCACACAGTATTGCACTCGCTTATAGTGAAGTGCAGACATCTATAACGCGCATCAATCAAACACTCGATAATTTTAATACTGAGGTCGCATCTTTATCGCTTAGTGAATCTCAAGATAATCACTTCGAAGGATTAAATAGTGCAAATGAAGAACTGCGTGAAATATTAGAAGTATTAAGGCGCGCGGTTGAGACAAACAATATCACTGATGTAAGCGCGGCACGAGAGCGTCTCGCGAATTTAGACAATAAATATTAAGGATGAGCAATATACATGAGTAAACAATTATTTGGTGGCCAGGCTGTACCTGAAGGTGTTATGTTCCAAAATAAAGATCAGATGGTCACCGCTATTAGGCGTAATGATGATTCAATTGATTATTTTGAAATGAAAAAACCGAAGAAGAAATGGGTAAACAATTTTAAAAAAATTCCAATCGTTAGAGGTAATGTCGCTTTAATAGAAGCGGCGGTATATGGGTCAAAACACATGGACTTTGCAGCAGATCGATACGACAGAGCACCAGAAGATGACCGTTTAATCGAAGAGGAAAAGCAAAAAGAGAATTTAGCAAAGATGGTCGTGTTTACGGTTGTTGTCGCTGTTGGTGCGTTTTTAATCGGTCAGTTCATCTTCACACTGATACCCGCGTTTGTTGCGCACTTGTTTGGTGGCTGGGTCAGCGGTACATTCGGACAAGTGTTGATTGAAACATTATTTAAACTCGTCATCTTACTCGGCTATATTTATGTACTGTCGTTAACACCAATGGTGAAACGGTTGTTCCAATACCATGGTGCTGAACATAAAGTAATCAACACCTATGAAAGTGGCTTACCGTTAACTGTTGATAATGTCATGGGACAATCACGACTGCACTATCGTTGCGGCAGCTCTTTTATCTTGTTTACAGTGATTGTAAGTTTTGTCTTATACATGTTCGTGCCATACGAACCCTTGTATGTGCGTGTGTTAAATAGAATTGCATTAATACCACTTGTGCTCGGTCTATCGTTTGAAGTTTTACAAATCACCAATGCATTAAGAACAGTGCCTGTGCTGAAATATTTAGCTTTACCGGGATTATGGTTACAATTGTTAACAACGAAAGAACCACAAGCGGACCAGGTCGATGTCGCGATACATTCATTTAAACATTTAGCAAAGAAGGTGGACGCATGAGAAAAATAATATGGATACTTGTCGGATTAATCATCCTTATTGGTGTCGTCAGCAGTTTAGACTTTTTTGTCGATGCGGTACTCAGGTCGTTAATATTCATAGCAGTGCTCGGAGCAATCGGATACCTCATCTATTACTTCTTCATATTGACAGACTCACAGCGCAAGTATAAACGCGCACTCAGAAAGTCAAAACGCAAACATCAAAAGAAAAATCGTAAATAAATATATAGCCCGGACATGTCATATTATCTGCATGTCCGGGCTTATTATATTATCTTGTTTTTGATTTAATTTTTCCTGACCATTTGCTAATACCGTTCTTTAGCATATAGACTTCTTTATGACCTTTTTTCTTTAAGATCTTCGCAGCTCTTATCGATAATCTACCTGTCTGATCATATAAGTAGACCGGCTGGTCTTTTCTAATCGAACCGATTCGCTGTTGTAAGTTCATCAGCGGAATGTTTCGTGCACCGATAATATGTCCATACTCATATTTTTCTTTCTCTCGCAAATCTATTAATTGTACTTTTCTTAGATTTTCTTTAAATTCCTCTTCAGGCAATGCCTTCACATTGCGCATATTTAGAATTCCATTTATAATAATTAAAATTACAATAACAGCTAAAACGAGCAAGATTATTAACCATGTTTCCATACTTTCACATCCTTTCTACCAATTCACCTAAATATATTATAAAGATATCTGATATAATTTTCAAAGAGATATAAGGAGTGGTTGTATGGAAAAGGAAAATTGGGTGTACTTAAAAAGTGGTAAGCAGGATGCATATTATAACATGGCTATGGATGAACTGCTTATGAACAAACATAGAAAAGGTGAAATTCCGCCAGTAATCCGGTTATATGAATGGGAGACACCGACGCTGTCGCTCGGTTATTTTCAAAAAGCCAAAAAAGAAATTGATATCGATAAAGTACAAGAATATAATTATCAGCTCATCAGACGCTTAACCGGCGGACGCGGCGTGCTGCATGATAAGGAACTGACATATAGTGTGGTTGTGCGCGATGATTATAAGGACATGCCCCACTCCGTTACAGAGAGTTATCGCGTGATTTCGACTGGTTTATTGGAAGGTTTTAGAAATCTTGGTTTAGAGGCATATTTTAGTGTGCCGGACACGGATGAAAAGAAAAAATCGCTAACGAATGTCAGGAGCAGTGTATGTTTTGATACACCAAGCTGGTATGAACTTGTTGTAGAAGGCAAAAAGATTGCAGGAAGCGCGCAGACCCGGCAGGACGGCATTATTATGCAACACGGTTCAATATTGCTTGATGTCGATGTAGATCATTTGTTTGATATGTTTAATTATACAAATAAACGTTTCAAAGAATTAATGAAATCTCAGTTTAAAGAAAAAGCGATTGCTATTAATGATATTAGTGATGCACAATTTACTGTTGACGATCTTTATCCGGCGTTTAAGACAGGGTTTGAGAAAGGTTTAAATGTACATACAAGCGAGCTGCAGCTGTCAGAGTCAGACGGTGAAGCGTTGCAGGCGTTAATTGAAAAATATAAATCCGACGACTGGATGTTCAAGCGCTAGTTAAAATAATCAATGAGGTGTGTGCCATGAAGAAACAATTTGTCGTCATTGGTCTCGGCCGCTTCGGTTCGAGTCTTGCAGAGACATTAATCAGTCAAAATCATGAAGTACTTGTTATAGATGAAGATATGGACATGGTTGAGTCGTTTATGAATTCCGCCACATTGGCCGTGCAGGCAGATGCAACAGATGAGAATGTTTTAAAGGAGCTTGGTGTACATAATTATGAATATGCAGTCGTGTCTATAGGCGATGATATCCATGCGAGCATATTGGTGACGCTGCTGCTTAAAGAAATTAATGTAAAAACTGTAATTGCAAAAGCCCGCGATGCGCGCCATGGCAGAATGCTTGAGAAAATCGGTGCAGACCGGGTGGTATACCCCGAGCGTGATATGGGGATAAGGCTCGCAAAACAGCTGGGAAGCGGACATTTAATTGAACATATCAATCTTTCTTCACAGTTTGATTTTATTGAAATCACTGCACCGAAATCCTATATTGGCAAATCAATCAAAGACTTATATGAAGAGGCACATGGTAAGTTTACAATAGTTGCGCTGAAAAAAGATGAAGTTGTCATAATCTCACCTGTGAATCATACGGTTATCAGCCCAAATGACATTATTCTAATGATCGGCGAAATCGAGTATCTCAAGAGACTGGATAATTAAGATGGCTAAATTTCAGACACTCAGCCCGGCACGCTTCATAATTCTGCTGTTTTTTCTTGCTGTCATGACCGGTACGGTGTTATTGATGCTTCCGGCTGCTTCTTCAGATGGACAATCAGTAACATTTATCGATGCGCTGTTCACTGCAACATCTGCGGTGAGTTCCACCGGGCTGACCGTATTAAATACAGCAGAAGATTTTTCCCGCTTTGGCCAGCTTACAATTATGATTCTGGTACAGATTGGCGGACTCGGATTTATGACACTCGGTGTGCTCATCGCCCTTGTTCTCGGTAAAAAAATCGGCATGCGCACACGGCTGTTTATACAGGCATCCACCCAGTCTGTAACCGGTCGCGGTCTCGTGCGTTTAAGCATATATATATTCTCTATAGCACTTGTATTCGAAATAATTGCTGCAGTGATATTAAGCTTCCGCTTCGGCTTAGATATGCCCGCGGGCGATGCGGTTTATCATGGTGTATTCCATTCGGTCACTGCGTTTAACAATGCTGGATTTACTTTATTTGATGATACGTTCAGCCCATACCGTGATGATCCATTTGTTTTGTATACAATATTGACATTAATCATAATTGGCGGATTGGGATTTATAGTGATTGTGGACCTCGTGCAAAAACGTAAATGGCGGCAATTCACATTGCACACGAAAATGGTGCTGATCGGTTCGGGTGTTCTCATTGTTTTTGGTACGTTCACTTTATTTTTGATTGAATTATTAGATATCAGTCCGGCTTCATCAGGTATGCTGAAAAACTTTGAGACAGCTCTGTTCCAGAGTGTGACCGCAAGAAGTGCCGGCTACAGTACAGTTGATATCGGCGGACTGCTTACACCGTCGCAGTTTATCATTATTATACTAATGTTTATCGGGGCGGCATCCAGCAGTACCGGCGGCGGTGTTAAGGTAAATACCATGTTCATTATTATCTTGGCTGCGTTTAATACATTCCGGGGAAAAAATTCGGTACAATTTTTACGGCGCACTGTGCCGGTAGACGCTGTTATGCGTGCCCTGGCTGTTGTCGTCAGCAGTGTCATCGCAGTTATTATCCTTACTCTTGCATTGTCGATTACAGAAGGATATCTCGCCGATGATTTTTTGAAGGTATTTTTTGAAGCGGTTTCCGCTGTCAGTACAGCCGGGTTAACCACAGGATTAACACCAGATTTAAGCGATGCAGGTAAAGTTGTAGTCTCTGTCGCAATGCTGCTCGGCCGACTCGGCCCGCTGACACTCGCCTATGCTCTCGCACGCAAAATGCAGACGACAAAGATTAACTACCCAGAAGAAAAAATGTTGATCGGTTAATTAATATTTGTCTGTGGAGGCCCTGGGTGTGATTCAGGGCCTTTTTTGGATGGGAATCAAGTTTGATGTCTCTGCGTGTGATTCAGCACCGTTTTTTTGGTCAGGAATCACATTTGAGGTCCCCGCGTGTGATTCAGCACCGTTTTTTCGAGCGGGAATCACATTTGATGGTCCCGCGTGTGATTCAGGGCCGATTTTATGGCCAGGAATCACATTTTAGTGTCATGCGTGTGATTCAACGCTGATTTTTCGACCGGGAATCACATTTGGTGGCTCCGCATGTGATTCAGCACCGTTTTTTCGACCGGAAATCACATTTAGAGAAAACAAATGCAACTCAACCCAAAAATATACCCGCTGAGTTGCACGGAGACACTTCAAATGCAACTCAACCCAAAAATATACCCGCTGAGTTGCACGGAGACACTTCAAATGCAACTCAACACCAGAATATAACGCTTGAGTTGCACGGAGACACTTCAAATGCAACTCAACACCAGAATATAACGCTTGAGTTGCACGGAGACACTTCAAATGCAACTCAACACCAGAATATAACGCTTGAGTTGCACGGAGACA
>JBGYPO010000156.1:0-5397 GCA_041838435.1 Aliicoccus sp.
ACGTAAACTTCATGATAGAGGACAACACGATTATAGGATTGGTTGCGCCGAACGGTACAGGTAAGACGACATTATTCAATGCGATCATTCGCTTTATCCCAATCAATAAAGGTCAGATAATCGTAGATGGGAAAGCGTATAAGAATACGACGCGTGACGTACGTGCGCTGCATAAACTCGTGACGTTCTTCCCGGATCAGGCGGAACTGTACGAAGATTTTACAGGTGTTGAACATATTCAGATGTATCGTGATATCTGGAATCCAGATGAAGAAGATGTACAGGCTATTATCGACCGCTTAAACATGGATTACTACGTGCGGGATAAAGTAAAGACATACTCTCTAGGTATGCGTCAGCGCTTGTGCTTTGCGATGATGATTGCTGCGAATACGAAGATTATGTTCATGGATGAAATTATGAACGGCCTTGATCCGGTGAACGTTGAGCTCGTCAGTCGCGTGTTACAGGAAATTAAAGAAGAAGGTAAGATTATCATTGTTGCGAGTCACCTGCTCGGTAACCTGGATGATTATTCCGATGAAATTTATTTCTTAAATGAGAAAGATATTTACTTCACGTATGATCGGAAAACGAATACGCGTGAGTTTATCAAAGGGTATGTGGAGCCATCGAAACTTGCTGCTCTGCAGCCGTTGCCTGCAGATACGTTGTATTTAGAAACAGACCGCATTTGTATCCCTGTGGATGGTTTAGAACATGACTATGAACGCTATGAAATCATTGATGAGTTGCGTAAAATTGGTACAAGCGAAGTATCGATTGGTGTCCTTGGTACGCAAGAACACTACTTGAGAATTTATAAAGGCGAACAAGAGATTGCGCCATATGATGGTGAAGGAGGCGGCATGGATGAAGACGATGGAGAAGTTGAAGAGAATCTTGAGACTTCAGAAATTCACGAGGAACCAGAAGTTTCAAGCAAACCCGAAACACCATCTGTTAATCCTGACACTCGCTTGTAGTGTGTTTCTTGCAGGTTGTCAGTTTCAAGGGATATGGCCGCAAACATATGACGGAATTCCAATTAATAATAATGCGGAAGCGAACCGTATATTCCATGAAACCGGTGAGTTGACGAGCTACGATCAAGAATTGCGCTATCCGTATATGGATAGTACGGATATTGTATTGATGCCGGATGTTGAGTCAGAGGAAGACTATATTTTTGAAGCTGGTGAGTACGTTGTCGGTGAAGATATAGAGCCTGGAACTTATATTGCCTATCTGGAAATGATGGACGGGACAGAAGCGGCGGCGATTGTTGTGAGAGACCGAGACGACGTACGTATCTTAGAGATTAGTATTGAAGGTGCTGCTCATTTGATTTTGTTAGAGGGCTACACTGTAGAAATTGTATCGAGTCGGAATGAAGTCGGGTTGAGACCATCAGACTCAGAAGTGGAAACGTTTATACGGGAAGATTCGGGGCACGTGATGCAGGGTCATCACATTGTTGGTGAAACTTTGCCGAGCGGTACGTATTCATTGTTGTCACTCGAGATTATGTTGATGCGTGAGGATGGTGCACCCCAGATATTTTTGAATTCTGATACTGAGATCTCAAGATTCACTATGGACCTGATGATGATGGAGATGCAGGGTTATCATGTACAGGATGCAACAATTCAAGAAGAAGTTGAAGAAGATCCTGTTGAACCGATACTCGTTGAATTAAATGACGGAGACGTTGTTATTAATGAGAGAGGCTTGTTCATGGAGCTGGTAGAGTAAGGAGTGATGTGGATTCTTTAGAAGATCTTTGAGTGACTCAACGAGAATCCTCGCCGCATCACTGAAGGTCAGAGTGACTCAATAATCAAGTTTAATACTTAATACAAACGAAAAACGCCAAGACCAAGGTCTTGACGTTTTTTTATCTAGAATAACACTGTCATAATTAAAGCTCTTACAAACTGTAATTGTCCTTCAAGCTCTTCCAAACTTGGCAAAGCAAATTGAATCATCACAACAAGACCATTCATCAGCATATGCACTAGAATCGGGACCATAATTCGGCCGGTAACAACATACAGAAAACTAAATGTAAAACTCATGCCAATATATACAAGCATATGTGTGAAATCAAAGTGTGCGAGTCCAAAGATGAGACCGCTGATTGTCGCTGCAACTATGAATGCAACTATTTTTGGTCCTGGAATTACTTCATAAATTTCACCGAATATCGCGCGTCTAAAGACAAACTCTTCAATAATTGGTCCAAAGACTGCAACGACTAAGAACATATATGGTGCCGATGCAATCATATCTATGATTGCCAGTGTGTTTTCACTTTCAACTGGATTTCCTAGTAATGTAATATTGACGTAACTCATAAGTGCTTGAGCGATAAAAGCCAGCAACACACCGCCGAACACCCATAGGACTGTTGTACCAAGTGATGTCTGGGGTCCGAGTTCTATGCGGTTTTTATTGGTATGTCTATTCATTAATAAGAAGTAAATAACAGTAGCGACAACATAAGCAACAACTTGATATGGTAGTATCTGAAGCGTTAGCTCTTCAATTCCGATATCTGGATTTGTGAATGTTATGTAGATAGCGAATGGTAAACTTGCAAGTTGTACGACGATAAATAAAACGATGAATATGGCACTATATACGCGTCTCAAGTGTGCGCCTCCTAAAAAGTACTATTGCTATTTTCACATTAATATATTGCAATGGCAAGTGATTAAGAAAACTGAAAATCTATTAATAATTATATTCATTTCACTTGCAAATTTGACCAACTTTGATTAATATAAAAACAGGTTAGCATTCTCAGAGTAAGAGTGCTAATAAATTAATACAATTGGAGGAATAGCACATGTTAAAACCATTAGGTAATCGAGTTGTTTTAGACATCTCTGATAAGGAAGAGGTATCAAAAAGTGGTATCATTCTTACTGAATCAGCAAAAGAAAAACCGTCTCAAGGTTTAGTCGTTGCTGTTGGCGAGGGTCGACGCACAGATGACGGACAGCGCATTACACCCGAAGTTAAAGAAGGGGATACTGTAGTGTTTGCACAATATGCTGGATCAGAGGTTAAAGATGGCGAAACAACATACCTTATTCTTTCAGAAGACGAAATTTTAGCAATTTTACAATAATCAGGAGGGAATCTCGACATGACGAAAGAACTTAAATTTGGTGAAGATGCAAGACAGTCCATGCTAAGAGGTGTAGACCAGCTTGCAAATGCAGTAAAAGTAACACTCGGCCCTAAAGGTCGTAATGTTGTGTTAGATAAACCATTTACATCACCACTCATTACAAATGATGGTGTGACAATTGCAAAAGAAATAGATTTAGAAGATCCATATGAAAATATGGGTGCTAAACTCGTTCAAGAAGTTGCAAATAAAACAAACGAAATCGCTGGTGACGGTACGACAACAGCGACAGTGCTCGCTCAAGCTATGATTCAAGAAGGATTGAAGAACGTAACGAGTGGTGCCAACCCAGTAGGTATTCGTCAAGGGATGGCTCAGGCAATTGAAGTTGCAGTCGGTGCGCTTCAAGAGATTTCACAGCCGGTGAACACGAAAGAATCTATTGCACAAGTTGGTGCAATTTCTGCAGATGATCCTGAAATCGGGGAGTTTATCTCAGAGGCAATGGAAAAAGTCGGCAACGACGGTGTTATTACAATTGAAGAATCTAAAGGATTTAAAACAGAACTTGAAGTAGTAGAAGGTATGCAATTTGATCGTGGATATTTATCGCCTTATATGGTGACGGATTCAGAGAAAATGATTGCAGATCTAGAAAATCCTTATATTTTAATTACTGATAAAAAAATCTCAAGTTTCCAAGATTTATTACCGTTACTTGAGCAGGTGGTTGAATCAGGACGTCCGATTTTAATCGTTGCAGATGATGTTGAAGGCGATGCGCTTAGCAATATGATCATTAACAAATTGCGTGGTACATTCACAGCAATTGCAGTGAAGGCACCAGGATTTGGTGACCGTCGTAAAGCAATGCTTGAAGACTTAGCGATTTTAACAGGTGGTCAAGTTATTACTGATGATTTAGGTCTTGAATTAAAAGAGACGACACTTGATATGCTGGGTCGCGCCGCACGCGTTCATGTTTCAAAAGACGATACAACAATCGTTGAAGGTGCTGGAGACTCAGGTCAAATCGCATCACGCGTTGACTTAATTAAAGCTCAAGTTGAAGAAAGTGATTCTTCATTTGATACCGAAAAATTAAAAGAGCGCTTAGCGAAACTTGCTGGCGGTGTTGCAGTTATTAAAGTCGGTGCAGCAACAGAAACAGAATTAAAAGAACGCAAGTTGCGTATCGAAGATGCACTGAACTCTACACGTGCAGCAGTAGAAGAAGGTATTGTATCAGGTGGTGGTACAGCACTTGTTAATGTGTATAGTAAAGTTGCTGAAATCTCAGCAGAAGGTGACGTTCAAACAGGGGTAAACATTGTATTGAAAGCTCTAGAAGCACCGGTACGACAAATTGCTGAAAACGCTGGTGTAGAAGGTTCAGTTATTTTAGACAAACTAAAATCTAAAGCACCTGGCGAAGGCTACAACGCAGCAACAGACGAGTGGGTAAACATGGTTGAAGCAGGAATCGTAGACCCAACGAAAGTTACGCGTTCAGCATTACAAAATGCAGGTTCAGTTGCAGCTATGTTCCTAACGACAGAAGCAGTTGTCGCTGATGTAAGTTCAGACGACGATGGCGGCGGCGCAGGAATGGGCGGCGGTATGCCGGGTATGATGTAATTATTTAAAAATAAAACGCATGAGACTATTTTTATAGTCCTCATGCGTTTTTTTTATATTATTCTATTGTTTTTTCTTATCTTGGACAAGTGAATCTAATGCACGATCAAACCGTTTTAGTTCCCCGGATATAGTGGTGTCATTTAACGCTGTGTAATAATCAGGATTGGTTTTAATTCTTTCTTCGTACACTGAGTTATATTCTTTTATACCTTTTTTTCCAATGATATCAATGTTCAAACCGAGTGTTTCAAATATCTCATCCGGTTCTTTACCTTCATTTCTAAGGCGATGATATTCATGGTCAAATTCCTCACTATAAATAATTTCTTCCGGCAAAACATTTTCGATGTAACGTGACTCTTTAAGCACTTTTACTTCTTCATCTCTAAATGGTGTCATATTTACTCTCCTTTGTTGAGGCAAGATAAGATTTTACTATTATTTACCCATTTTGGAGAGTTTATAGATATAACTTATTAAACTAGCGAAGAAATACTTGTTATATTCAAGAAAAGTGCTGAATTGGGTCACTGTCAGTTCACAGTGAAACAAAAGCCCTTGAATTGGGTCACTGTCGATTCACAGTGAGTCGTTAGGTGCTGAATTGGGTCACTGTC
>JBGYPO010000157.1:0-5930 GCA_041838435.1 Aliicoccus sp.
ATCAGGTGTGCATCCGGTATCCACTGATGTTGTAAATTTCTCAATTGAATATGGCTTTAATGAAGAAACTGCGCTTTATCGATTAGGTTTAGTAGAAGAAGAGTAAAAATTTTCGCATCCAACAAATTGTTGGGTGCGTTTTCATATATTATTTCGGAAATTGAAATAAAGGGTTGAAGTGAGTATATTAACTGGTATCATTGTATGTATAACTAACAAGATGAAATTCTATACAGCATGACCAAATTGTTTTAGGAGGAATTTACAATGCAGAAACCTCGTGTTTCTAAAAGAAGTTTAGTTTCAACAGTTTTAGGTATCGGCGTATCATTGAGTCTAATTGGTGCGACAGGGGTATCGGCTCAAGATGATGAGCATCCGATTTTTAATTACGATGACTTCCCAAAGACGGTGACTAATGATGCAGAACCAACAGGCGAAGGGGAGTTAAGAATCGCTTATAGTTCGGCTGCACCTTTTGAAGGTACATTTAACTGGGCATTTTACACTAACGTAGTCGACTCTAGAATTATGGGCTATTTTGATGAAAGCGTATTCACTTTTGATGATAACCAAATGTTTACTCAAGAAGGTGCGATGCAATTCGAGCTCGACCATGATGAAAATACGGTGACATTCTCACTGCAGGAAGGTGTACTGTGGCATGACGGTGTTGAGGCAACGATTCATGACTATGTCGCATCCTATGAAGTGATTGGCCACCCGGATTATGACGGCGTGCGTGGATCTACTCTCGGATTTTCATTACTAGAAGGATTTAATGATTATCGTGCCGGAGATGCCGATGAAATTAGCGGTATTGAAGTAATCGATGACTATACAGCTGTGTTCCATTATGAAGAACTTATTCCTTCATTATTATCAGGTGGATTCTGGGCATACTTATTCCCTAGCCATCATTATGAAGGTCTGGATATAGGTGAGATGGCAGAATCAGCAGAGACGCGTGAGAATCCAATTGGTATTGGACCTTACCAAGTTTCCAACATCTCTTCTGGAGAATCTGTTGTTTACGAACGCTTTGATGATTATTGGCGTGGAACGCCGCAGCTCGACAGCATCGTGCTAGAAATAGTATCTCCATCGACTATTGCAACGGCGATTCAAAACAATGACTACCATTATGCAATCGCTTTCCCAGTGCAACAATTCCCTGATGTTGCTGATACTGAAGGTGTTGAGTGGCTTGCAAACATGAGTACAGTATTATCTTATGTTGGTTTTAAATTAGGCTACTGGGACGATGAAGCTGGGGAGAATGTATATGATCCCGAGAACATGAAGATGGGCGACATTGAATTACGACGCGCGATGTGGCATGCGATTGATAACGAAACGGTTGCTGAGCGTTTCTACAATGGTCTTCGCTGGGAAGGAACTTCATTATTACCACCTTACTACGAGTCATATTTTGATGAAACGATTGAATCACCAGAATTTGACCCGGAAATTGCAGAACAAATTCTTGATGATGCAGGTTATGAATACGATGGGGACTTTAGGGTGACACCTGATGGTGAAGAACTAGAGATTAACATGGCATTTATTGGTGGTTCTGATGTGGCTGAAGCATTGTCAAACTACTACATACAGTCTTGGAGAAACGTTGGTTTAAACGTAAAATTATACAATGATCGTATGTTAGAGTTTAATGCATTTTACGACATGATTGATGAAGATGCTGAAGGTATTGATATTTACCAGGGCTCATGGGCGTATGGTTCAGATGCAGATCCTGCACACTTCTACGGACGTGGCGCACGCAATAACTATCCACGTTACACAAGTGAAGAGAATGATAGAATAATTGCAGAGATTAACTCGACAGAAGCGTTCGATAATGAATATCGTACGGAGCTCTTCTATGAGTGGCAAGAACTTATGCGTGAAGAGATGCCTGTCATTCCTATTCTATACGGATCAGGTATTCACCCGGTATCAGAAGATGTTGTAAACTATTCTGTAGAATTTGGATTTAACGAAGATACTGCACTTTATCGTATAGGTTTAGCAGAAGAAGAATAGTATTAATTTTAAGAGTGCCTGTAGTCATAATTGACTGCAGGGCTTTTTTTATGGAAATATATATTTAGATAACTTTAGTATTTTTGATTTCATTATTTGTTAAAATTGTGTTAAATTAGTACCAAGTCATAATAATGGATAATAAGGTGAAGATATGAAAAATGTGGGTATATTAGGTATAGGGTCTTATGTACCTGAGCGTGTATTTACAAACTTTGACTTCGAGCAAATCATGGATACAAGCGATGAATGGATTGTAGAAATGACTGGTATTCGTGAGCGAAGATATGCACGTGATGATGAAGAGACGAGTGATATGGCAGTGATTGCTGCTAAAGAAGCGATGGAGAATGCTGGTGTTGAACCTGCAGATATCGATTTACTTCTGGTCGCAACAAGTACAGGTGATTACGTATTTCCGAGTGTTGCAGCAATGCTCCAGGAACGACTGGGATTACGACATATCCCAGCAATGGACCAGCTCGCAGCATGTACGGGATTTATATATAGCATGGTGACTGCACAACAATTTATACAAACAGGTGCAGCTAAGAATGTTTTAGTCATTGGTGCAGAGAAGTTAACGAAAATTACAGATTTTGATGATCGTTCGACTGCAATCTTGTTTGGGGATGGCGCGTCGGCTGTTGTGATGGGCGAAGTGGCTGAAGGCTACGGCATTAAATCGTTCGAGCTCGGCAGTAACGGGGCAGGCGGTCCGCATTTACATAACGACCTGGATAAGGGATATATCAGAATGAATGGTCGTGAAGTATTTAAGTTTGCCGTGCGTCAAATGGGCGAATCAAGTGTAAATGTAGTTGAAAAAGCAAACTTAACATCAGAAGATATAGATATGTTCATACCGCATCAGGCGAATATCCGTATTATGGAAGCTGCCAGAAAGCGCATGAACCTGCCAAAAGAAAAGATGAGCCATACAATCGAAAAGTATGGAAATACTTCAGCTGCGTCAATTGGTCTGAGTATTCATCACGATATAAAACAAGGTAAAATTAAAGATGGTGATAACCTTGTGCTCGTTGGTTTTGGTGGCGGACTGACATGGGGTGCAATCTGTCTGACATGGGGTAACAATAAGGAGGAAGCTAATGGCTAAGAAAAGAGTAGTAATTACAGGCGTTGGAGCATTAACACCGATTGGAAATACAGCCAGAGATACTTGGGAAAATGCTTTAAAAGGTGTCAACGGAATTGAGAAAATCACGCGTGTTGATACTGAAAAATTCAATGTATCTGTAGCTGGAGAATTAAAAGATTTTGATATAGAAGATTATATAGATAGAAAAGAAGCACGTAAGATGGATAGATTTACACAGTATGCAATCGTTGCAGCAGACGAGGCGATTGCAGATAGTGGTCTTACCATTAATGAAGATAATAATGAGCGAGTCGGTGTATGGATTGGTTCAGGTATCGGTGGTATTCAAGCACTTGAAGACGGATTTACTGTCCTCGATCGTAAAGGCCCAAGACGTGTCAGTCCATTCTTCGTACCGATGATGATTCCGGATATGGCTGCAGGGCAGGTGTCAATTAGACATGGTGCAAAAGGACCAAACGGTGCAACAGTAACAGCGTGTGCAACTGGTACAAACTCTATAGGTGATGCGTTTAAAATTATCGAACGCGGTGATGCGGATGTGATGATAACAGGTGGAACAGAAGCACCGATTACAAATATGGGTATCGCCGGTTTCCAGGCAAGCCGTGCTTTAAGTTTACAAGACGATAAAAACCTCGCATCACGTCCTTTTGATAAGAATCGGGACGGATTTGTCATGGGTGAAGGTGCAGGAATCGTAATTTTAGAAGAGCTTGAACATGCACAAGCACGTGGTGCTAAAATTTATGCAGAGATTGTCGGTTATGGTATGACAGGTGATGCACACCATATCACTGCACCAGCTGAGAATGGTGAAGGTGGCCAGCGTGCAATGAAACTTGCTATGAAAGATGCTGGAATCGAAGTTGAAGAGCTTGGATATATTAATGCGCACGGTACAAGTACACAGTATAACGATCTCTATGAAGCGATTGCTATAAACTATGTATTTGGAGACCATGTCGAGAAGTTACTCGTGAACTCAACGAAATCAATGATGGGCCATTTACTCGGTGGAACAGGTGCTGTTGAAGCAATTGTTACAGCATTTTCTTTACAAGAAGGTAAAGTCCATCCAACGATTAATGTTCAGGAACAAGATGAAGAAATTAATTTAAATGTATGTAAAGATGGCGTAGTTGAAGCACCAGACTTACGCTATGCAATGTCAAACTCACTTGGTTTTGGTGGTCATAACGCCTCACTCGTGTTTAAGAAGTGGGAAGAATAAGTAATCTTGAGACTCGGACAGAAGATGTCCGAGTTTTTTTGTTTGAGACAGTAATCACGTCTTTAATACACACGTGATTCGCATCACAATATCCGCCTGGCTGGAATTATATAATAGAAGTATAAATAGGGAGGCGGATACGATGTTAAAACAATTAGAACAGTCACTGCTTACCAATACGGAGTTTAAATATGATAATGTTGAACTTAAAAAATTATTAACAAATATTATATTGCTCATCCATACAAATCCTGATCTTGAATTTTCACAAATAAAAAAATTTTTACGAAAATATTATGGTGGTACGCCACCATTGCCAACCGACAGAACCCATCCTGTTAATGTGTTATTGCACTATCAATACAATTTTGAGAAACATGTACTCGAGATAGAATCTATGACAGATGATATTTCTGAAAATGCAGCATATATACTTCGGCATCTACATGTACTGTCTGAGATACATCAATACTATAACGTGAAAGAAAAATTATTGTTTCCACTGCTGGAGCGTTACGGGCAATACCAGCTGCCACGCCGAATGTGGGAAGCGGATGATTACTTACGCGTTGCGCTTCGTGCAATGATTAAGCGTGTCGAGAAACACGAAACAATAGAGTCGAGACACATTTTATCAACGTTCAGAGAAATAAAAAATGTATTTGATCACCTAAAAGATTCAGAGCGCTACGTGTTATTTCCATTGTGTCTAGAACTTTTTAATGAGAGTAACTGGATTCAGATAGCAGAAGAATCAGCAGCATTAAAAATTGATATGAGTGAGTTTCATGCTAAATACTCTGTACAGAAAGATATAGAAGGGTCATATGATGATAAAACTCAGCACCACTTTGGTGGGGGTGTGCTCACAATGAAGGAAGTCAATTTAATTTTAAATCACTTACCTTTAGAACTGACATTTATCGATGCACAAGGTATTTTTAAATACTTTAATAATATTACTGAAGCCTCAGAAATGATCTTCGTGCGCACACCATTATCTATCGGCAGACATGTGGCAAACTGTCATCCTCCAGAAAGTTTAAGTCGAATGATGAAAGTCATGCGTTCCTTGAAATCAAAAGAGGAAGAAAAAGTGACGATGTGGTTCAAGAAAGGAAAAGAGTTTGTGCATGTGACTTATACAGGCGTCTTTGATGAGAAAGATGACTTTATGGGTGTGCTTGAATATGTGCAAGATATCCAGCCATTTTTAGAATTGCCACGGATGACGAAGAAGTTCATGTAATATAAAAAAGCTTTAAGATTATTGAGATAATCTTAAAGCTTTTTTGTATTAGCCACAACTATAGTATTTGGATGTAGTTGTGGCGATTCGGCACTCGTTTAGCCACAACTCTAACATTTTTGATGCAGTTGTGGCGATTCGGCATTCGTTTAGCCACAACTCGAGTATTTTGGATGTAGTTGTGGCGATTTACCCACCGTTTCGCTACAATCCACTAATTTTAGTCACGATTGTAGCGATTTAGACATCGTTTCGCTACAATCCAATAATTTTAGTCA
>JBGYPO010000158.1:0-24432 GCA_041838435.1 Aliicoccus sp.
CACCGGTTTCAACAATGTTAATATCTCCAAATGGCTCATGGTTTGGATGATGATCAATTTTCACAATCGTTTTTGCATTTGAAATTTCACCATCAATACGTTCAATATTTGCAGTATCGAGGACAATAACGAGTGGTTCGGTTAATGTTTCAAGTGGATCCATGTAGCCTAAGTTCTCGGCAAGCGAAGGTACATCTTCACCAAATGCCCGAATTGTTTTAGAGGGGAAAATCTTTTGAAGTATTTCTTTCATACCTAGCTGTGCACCCAGTGCATCCGGATCAGGACGTTGATGACGCAGAAGTATAATGTTGTCATGTTGATTAATCAAGTTTAATAATGGTTTGAAATTTGTCTTTAATGTGGTCAAGTTGTTAATAGCGTTTAAAATCACGGTCATTTCACCCTTTAATATTTACTAAATTACATACTTAAATTATACTATATATTTGATTGGAGTTGTATTTATGGATATAGAATCAGTGTATTCACTCATCGTAGCAATTCTTGTTACGTCGCTATTTATTACATTTGCAGTCTTTATCTTCTATAAGGTGAAGCAGATTCGTACAAAAGCATACCGTGGTGGACGCAAACAATATTATAATTCTTTGTCTAGAATTTGGTTTGGCGCATTCATGGTAATCTTTGGTATCAACACGATGGTGCAGTTTCAGACTGCTGTATCATACATAATTGGCGGTGTGTTTATTGTCTTTGGATTTTTGAATGTCATTTCATTTGAGCGTAGAAGAAAGCATTTCAAAAGTGTTTTGCCAGATGAAGATAGAGAGATCGAAGAATGGGAAGAAAGCAGAGACAAAGATAAAATATTCGCACATTCGACAACAAAAGTTGCATCAAAAAAACGCGTGAAATAACACGCGTTTTTTATTTGTTCTCATATATTTGAACTTGAAGCAATGCTTTAGAGAAAATCGTTCTTGTGTTTCTTGTCACAACTTCTAAACGCAGGAATTGATGGCCAATATCAATAATGTCACCGCTTAATTGAATATTTTCATACAGTTGAACCACTTTCATCTGGGTCACATGGTATGAATCAATGTGATAGCTGTATATCTTTTTTGATTGTAAAACTGTTCTCACCAGTTTTTCTACGAGTGACATAAAGCTGCTCTCAGTCAATGAACCAAACTCATCGGTCATAAGTGGCATCACCTGCACCTCAAGTTTGTTATCACTGAGATCGATATGTCGCTCTATGACGTTATCATTTAAATGATCTCCAAATAAACGCCTCGGCACCATTTCCTTAAACACATCCCGTCTATGTACAACGCCGAGAAGCGTCCCTTCGTCCACTACAGGAAGTATATTTAATTGTTCCCATGTCATTAACTGTCGCATCCGCTGAAGTGTTGTGTTTGGTTGAAGTTCAATATCTTCTAACGTAAAGTTTTTATAGTTTGCACGTGTCACAAGATGTAAGTCTCTGGATTTTACAGTGCCAAGATATGTTGTTTTATCGGTAAGTATTGTTATTTTGTCACTCGGTATGAAACTTAAGTGGTTGGGTTTGTGAAAGTCGAGCACGTAGCTGTTTTCTTTAATAACGAAATCAACCGCTCGCACCATCTCATTGCTTAGCGACAAGCTGTAAATTTCTCTATGAATCGTTGATGCGACGGTAAATGTGTCATAAGGCGTCGATATTACTGGTAAGTTACGCTTACGTGCTGCATTCAAAATTGCCTCAGACATACCAAATCCACCCGTAATCAGCATGCCGGTATTGTTCGAAATTGCTGCCCGCTGCGCATCCTCACGATTTCCTATAATAAGTAATGCACCCGCTTCTAAATAACTCGTAAGTGCATCAATTTCCATCGCACCAATAATAATCCGGCCGACACTTTGTTCAAGTGCGTCACCGGATATAACCTTGCCATCAATCATTTGTTGAATCTGTTCAAACGAAAGCTGCTTCGCATCTTCGATTTTATGCTTTGTCACCCGTATAGAACCAACTCTTGGTATAGTTTTAACGAGACCTTCTTTTTCCGCCTGCTTAATTGCTCGATACGATGTACCGTCTGAGACGTCTAAATGCGACGATATTTGCCGCACTGATATCTTCGTACCTTCTTCAAGACTGTATAAATAATTCATAATCTTCTCATGCTTACTCAACTGCATCACCTATTCTTCGCTCAGTGTGTCTCCCGGGCTCAAC
Organism: Aliicoccus sp.; assembly: GCA_041838435.1. Classification (GTDB taxonomy): domain Bacteria; phylum Bacillota; class Bacilli; order Staphylococcales; family Salinicoccaceae; genus Aliicoccus. Next base: position 2,198 of record JBGYPO010000158.1, read on the forward strand.
ACGCGCGCTTTATCGTTTGTTAATGTTACAAATTGTGACGCATCCACTTCGATATCAGGGAAAGTATTATAGTGAATCGGCACAGCAACCTTCGTGTTCAGCATATTGTTCACCGCATATGCTGCGTCATCAATACCCATCGTAAAGTTGTCTCCGATAGGAATAAACGTCACATCGAACGGTCCATTAACATCTGATATTAATTGAATATCACCAAATAGGCCAGTGTCCCCCATATGGTAAAATCTAAATTCGTCATTAGAAACAATGATACCCGTCGGCATACCTGTATAGTTCACGTGACCTTTATCGTCTGTGTAACTTGAACTATGAAAGGCATGGACAAATTTCACAGTACCAAAGTCAAACGCTTTTTGACCACCGATACCAAGCGCCACAGTCTCAATATCAAATGATTCTAAATATCCTGCAAGTTCGAATACCGCAATCACTTTTGCATTATTTTTCTTAGCGATTTCAACCGTATCACCTACGTGATCGTTATGACCATGCGTCAAAATAATATAATCTACCCAGACATCTGCAACTTCTAAATCCCCATGCGTGTTCCCATTGATAAACGGATCGATGATAACCTTCTTGCCGTTCGACTCGAAATATACGACAGAATGACCATGATATGAGATTTTCATATGTAAAGAACTCCTTTTAAATAAATGATTTGTTATAAAATACATACCCAACAATGATAAAATCATTCATGAGGTGAAGACGATGAAACACATTCATTTAAGTGATACGATAACACATCAATATGAAACAGAAATATTTATGAATCAAAATTTTGAGTTACCTAACATATTATTAGTCGAAGCAAAACACACAATACATCCAAGCATACGATACATTGCACTGAATTATGAGAAAGAGCCAGAGCAATTTTTAAATGAGCAATTAATGATAGAGGCAGCGCGCGCTGTGAGTGAATACTCGGCCGGCATTGTCGTTGATGCGCTGTTTACAAATAATTTTCATGCGTTCAATCATAACTTTGTCGGGCAATTATCGAAGTTGCTCGGTAATGATAAGCATTTAATCATTGGACCACGGTTTAGCTTAGTCCCAACATATTTGCAGAGTAAAATTATAGACGAGTTCATTCAGTATGATGTCTCAGGGGTGATGTTTGATTTACGGGGCGTAAGTATAGATGATAACAGTCGCTTACAACCACTTGCGAAATTATTGTTGCACGTAAAGAAACGCACCGAAATCATTCCGCTTGTTGATACGTTGTCAGATGCAGAGGCACTTGGTAAAGTGTTCCCGGTTAATATGATTGCGGTTGGAGTGAGCGGGGAATGATTAATTTGGCTAGGTGTGAAGAAGTGGTCTATCTTATTAGCGGCGGCGCTCGTTGTAGCAGATAAGTGGCCTATCTTGTTAGCGATGGCGCTCGTTAAGCAGATAAGTGCCCTATCTTGTTAGCGATGGCGCTCGTTGAGCAGATAAGCACCCAATCTTGTTAACGACAGCACTCGTTGAGCAGATAAGCACCCAATCTTGTTAACGACAGCACTCGTTGAGCAGATAAGTGCCCTATCTTGTTAGCGACGGCCCTCGTTCAGTAGATAACTAACACTCACGTAACCTGAAGCAGCTTTTACACTCTAAATACAAACAAAGAAGCTGAGAACCGGATATCGATTACCGGTTCTCAGCTTCTTTAAATTAAAGACTATTCAATACATCATAAACATCTTCATATTCCAATCCTTGCGATTCAGCAACTGCTTTAAATGTAACTTTACCATCTAAAGTATTGATGCCTAGAGCGATTGGTTTGCTATCAAGCGCTGCTTGTTTGTAACCTTTTTTTGCAATCTGTAAGCCGTACATCATCGTTGTATTATTTAATGCAACTGTTGATGTTCTTGGCACTGCACCTGGCATGTTTGCTACAGCGTAATGTACAACATCATGCTTCACATATGTTGGGTCGTCATGTGTCGTAATCTTATCTGATGTTTCAAAAATACCACCTTGGTCAATTGCAATGTCGATTACAACTGAACCTGGATCCATTTCTTTAATCATGTCTTCAGTAACTAAGCGTGGTGCACGTGCACCTGGAATTAATACTGCACCAATTACAAGGTCGCTTGATTTAACTTCATCTGCGATGTTAAGTGGTGTTGACATCATCGTCTGAACGTTAGAACCAAATAAATCGTCAAGCTCTCTCAAACGCAATGGGCTTAAGTCAATAATTGTTACGTTAGCGCCTAACCCTGCTAAGATTTTAGCTGCGTTTGTACCAGCTACCCCACCGCCGATAATAGTAGCTTTCGCTTTCTTAACACCAGGTACACCGCCAAGAAGGATACCTTTACCGCCTTTAGTCTTCTGTAAAAATTCTGCACCAATTTGAGCTGCCATTCTTCCTGCAACTTCACTCATTGGTGTTAAGAGTGGTAAGCTGCCATCTGGAAGTTGGATTGTCTCATAAGCGATTGACACAACTTTTTTCTCGAGCAATGCTTTTGTTAAAGCTTCTTCTGGAGCAAGGTGAAGGTATGTAAAAAGAATTAATCCTTCTTTGAAATATTGAAATTCAGATGATAAAGGTTCTTTTACTTTAACAACCATCTCAACATCCCATGCTTCAGCAGCCGTTTCTACAATCTCTGCACCTTGTTCACTAAAATCTTCGTCTGTAAAATTCGAACCAAGTCCGGCACCTGACTCAACTAAAACACGGTGACCGGCTAATATGTATGCATGCACACCACCTGGTGTTAATCCTACTCTATTTTCATTATTCTTAATTTCTTTAGGTACTCCTATTAACATTGCGTAAACTCTCCCTTTTTTCTTTAAATTGTATCATAGTAATTTTACATAACATATCTTTATTTAGAAATAAAAATAAGCACCTGTTTATGATATAATATAAGTGAGAGAACAACTATTATAATTATGTAAAAGGGGGATGTTTTTATGGAAATGTATAACAATATTTTAATTGCTGTTGACGGCTCACGTGAAGCTGAATGGGCGTTTAACAAAGCCGTTGAGGTGGCGGTTTTAAACAAATCGAAATTATCTATCATTACTGTCATTGATACGCGTTCATTTGCTGCCCTGGAACAATACGATCGTAATGTTGCCGAGAAATCAAAAGCATATTCTCAAAACCTTCTTGACGGCTATGAAAAAATTGCAAAAGATGCAGGTATTGAAGAAATTACAAAGATTATTGACTTTGGTTCTCCTAAATCAATTTTACCTAGAAAAGCTGTAGAGAAAACTGAAGCGGATCTAATCGTCTGTGGATCGACTGGTTTGAACGCTGTTGAGCGCTTCATCATCGGTTCAGTTTCAGAATCGATTGTGCGTAACGCTAAAGTAGATGTACTTGTCGTGCGTACAGAATCTATCCCTAAATCGTTCGAGCCGGTCGTTGCAAAAGTCGAGGAAAACCCTGCAGTAGGATAATTAATAATAAAAGGACACCTAACGTGTCCTTTTTTATTTCTAGTTTTGTCTATCCATAAATTCTAGAAGCCTGGCATAATCCACCGGGCCATTCACAATGTTATATTGATCCATTTCAAAAAGGAGTACATCTCTTTCAATTAATGAAGATATCGTGATGCGTTCATCATCATAAAAAACTTCAAACGAAAACTGTTCTTCGGGATATTCTGTTTCAAAATCTCTCCCGCCTTCTTTTTTCACTCTATATTGACTAAGAAAGCCAATCAGTTCATCGATTGATTCCTGGTCATTAAGTTGACTATTAAATGGGACATCAAGATTTTCCTTGTCCCGATCTGTGTAATGAATCTCCACAATTTGTTCTGCATCCAATACTTCTACAAGATCTTTCTCACGATAATCATTCCATCTCACGACAGCAAAAATAATAACACCAACAATAATGATTGAGATTAAAGAAACATATTTCTTGTTTATGTGAATCAACATCCATTTCAAATAGTATAATTACATTTACTAAGTCAGCCTGACGACGTCTCTCGCAATCATCAACTCTTCATCCGTCGGGATAATAATAATTTTAACCGGACTGTACGGATGATTCAAAAATACTTCTTCACCGCGCACTTTATTCATTGATTTATCGAAGTACACACCCATAAATTCAAGTCCGCTCACCACTTGCTCCCGCACAATTTCTGAATTTTCACCGACACCAGCTGTAAATATTATTGCATCCAGCCCGCCCATCGCTGTTGCATATGAGCCCATGTATTTATGAATCCGGTTGCCGAACACTTCAAGTGCGAGTATTGCACGCTTATTTCCTGCATGTGCTTCAAGCTCAATATCTCTTAGATCACTAGAAAACCCACTGACACCAAGAAGACCGGATTCCTTGTTTAACACTTCAAGTACTTCAATCGCACTTTTATTAGTTTTTTCCATAATGTAAGGAATTAAGGCTGGGTCTAAGTTACCTGAGCGCGTCCCCATCGTCACACCTGCAAGTGGTGTAAACCCCATCGATGTATCGATAGATTTCCCACCTTTAACAGCTGCAATGCTTGCACCATTTCCAAGGTGACAGCTGATTAAACGCAGTTCTTCAAGCGGTCTGCCGAGCAGCTCGGATGCACGTGTTGTCACATATTTGTGACTTGTTCCGTGAAATCCATATTTACGAATCCCATATTCCTTATAGTAGTCATATGGCAAACTATATAAATATGATTTTTCCGGCATTGTTTGGTGAAATGATGTATCGAATACAGCGATATGCGGCACACCTGGTAAGAGTTTTCTAAATGCTTCAATCCCCATTAAATTCGCTGGGTTATGAAGCGGTGCGAGTTCACTCAGCATAAGAATATTTTGAATCGTCTCTTCATCAATGACAACAGAATCGTCATATATTTCACCACCATGTACAACCCGGTGGCCTGAACCTTCAATATCATTAATGGCGTTTATAATGTTGAATTCAAGGAGACGCGCGAGCATCATCTCGACAGCGGCTGCATGGTCTTTAAACTCTGCTTTAAGCACTTCTTGTTTATTATCAAAGTTTAAAGTAAATACGCCGTTGCCGATGCCTATTCTCTCCACAATACCAGAAGCGATTACTGTCTCCTCCGGCATTTCAAATAATTTAAATTTAAATGACGAGCTCCCTGCGTTCATCGCGATAATTTTAGACATGTAAGTTGCCTCCGAAATCTTTAGATACTGTTATTTACATCATTATCATACCAATTTTTTATCTCTGAAAGAAATCTTTTTATTGCTTCAGCATCTTTGAAACTCGGTACTTCAGCGAGCAAGACATCCACATCATTTTCTTGTGGCAGCACATTCTCGAGTACCATTATCGACTTACCTGCTTCTTTTGATTTAAAGATAGATGATGGCAGGTTTAAAAACATTTTAAGTGATACATGCTCTTTTAAATATTCTTTAATTGTTGCGTTATTTTGCTCCATTACGTTAGACGGCACAATAAATACGCCAACACCGCCTGGTTCAAGTAACTTCATACCGCGTTCAAGCAGGAGTAAATGTGCAAAACTCATCTTATCCTGAAATGCTGTGACATACCCTTCAACCTCTACCGGATAATAACCAATTGGCAAATCACCGATGACCGCATCCATCGTATCTATAAATAATTCATCCAAAGCGTTTTGAGGATAAATTTCCATCGGTCTCTCCAAGTATTCACAGAGGGCCACATTTAATTGTGCAAGTGTCGCATCGATCTCAACACCATAGAGTTCAGCGTTCTCGAGCTGTTCACTCACTGTCATAGATAAATGACCCGATCCACTACCGATATCCAGTAACTTGAACGATTCATTCTTGTTATATAATCCTAATATGTGGCTGATTAAATAGCCGATAGCATCTGGAGTAATTTGATGGTTTGCCTGCACTTTTTCTTCCTGAGCTTGTTTAAGATAAGCAAATTGAAATGCCTTTCTCGCATCTGTAAATGATATGTCTTCGGTATCTATGCTGTACAGCGCCTCGCCTAACATTTCTATACGTGACACATCTGTTTCTTTCGCAATCGCTTCTATGTCTTTAATAATTGATGTATATACTTGCTCTAATTTTGATTGTTCCATAATACCACCCTAAAATAATAAATGGCTGCCCGCGTAGGACAGCCACGTTGTTTTAAAAATTATAGTGCATTTAAAGCATCTAAAGCTTTTTTATAATCTGGTTCGTTTGTACCTTCAGGTACGATTTCGATATATGCTATTTTATTATTTGCATCAACGACGAACACGCTGCGTGCAAGCAAGCGTAAGTTCGGCATTAATACGCCATATTTGTTCGCGAAATCAAGTAACTTATGGTCACTTAAAGTCACAACGTTATCTGCATTATTTGCACCACACCAACGCTTTTGTGCGAACGGTAAGTCATTTGATATCGTCAGCACAGTTACATTGTGTTCAGCTGCTGCATCGTTAAAGTGCTTTGTTTGCGTACTGCATACGCCTGTATCGAGTGACGGTACGACACTGATTAAGCGCTTTTTACCTGCATATTCATTTGATGAAACTTCTGATAAGTCTGTTGCCACCGCTGTGAATTCAGGTGCGTTATCGCCTACGTTAAGCGTGTGACCTTCAAGTTCGATTGGATTATCTTTAAACGTGATCTCTGTCATATAAATCCTCCTCAAATTATTAGTACTATATCTCGGTTGTACTAGATTCCTGATTGTTTTTCAAGCGATGCACTTCATTGGTACTGCCAGGATCCAATTTTTCACTAATTTCTTCTGCATACATATCATACTTTTCACTGACGACATGTGTATCTGCAAAGTAATCATGAATCCCTATTCGTCTCTCTGTAAATAATACCACTAAATACGGAAGATAAAACAAAGCGTTATTAATGAATCTCCCAATAACCTCACGATAAAGTACTTGAGATATTGTTAATTTTCCGCCAGTATCTGATTTTACTTTAATACCACAAACCATTTTACCAAGTGTTTGATTTAAGAAATACGTCATCAACACAAAGTATAAAACCATTAATACAGCACTAACGATCCGTTCAATTGAAAAATAAGGTAAGAATATATAATCAACATTAAGATTCAGCGCATTTAGAAATGGATACACTGCAATTTGCGAAACACCCCAAATCACAAGAATATCAATGATATAACTGACTGCACGTGCAGCAAAGTTAGCAGTCGACATGGATTGTAACTTTTCATTATAACTCTGAACTTCAGTAGTCATGTACACCCTCCTTAATAATTATACAAATACATCGGACGCGGATGTAAATTTAAATGTGTCACGTAATCGACCATGACTTGTTCATCAAAGAACATTTTACCCACAGTATCTTTTAATCCCGGGATTGGTAAACCAAATAATGGATTCGATTCAAACGCTGCATATTCGACGACATGCGCATTAGTTCCTACTTCTTCTTTCAATGCTTCGAGTGCAACTTTAAAGTTACCTATCTCATCAATTAAGCCGTTTTCTAGTGCATCTTGTGCAAGATAAATGCGTCCATCTGCCAGTTCTCTGACGTCACTTTCATCCATGCCGCGACCTTCAACAATCGCGTTAACAAAGTCATCATGCATACTCTCAGTTAAATACTGAAAATATTCATCCTCTTCCTCAGTCATAGGTGAGAACATCGAGCCCATATTTTTCATGTCACCACTCGTCCATGTTGTTTCTTCTATACCTAGGTCATTAAATAATTCAGACAAATTAAGACCACTCATGATGACGCCGATTGAACCTGTTAATGTTTCATTAGATGCATAGATTTGGTCTGCAGGTGCTGATATGTAATAACCGCCTGAAGCTGCCATGTTACCCATCGTTGAGTAGATTACTTTATCCTGTGCTTTAATATCCATGAGCAGTCTGTAAATTTCTGCACTCTCATACACGCCACCACCTGGTGAATCCACATTAAGAAGTACAGCGCTTACCGATGCATCATCTCGTATCTCTTCAAGTGCTGCGAGCGTCAGCTCATGATTGTATGCCGCGGCATTCAGTGGAGATGCCGGTTGATTTAAGATTGTACCTTCAACATTGACGACTGCTATTGTGTTAGTCGGGTTCCCCGCTTCGTATATACTTTTAGGCACTGCATCTGTGCCTTCAAACTGCATTAAGTTCTCAAGATTACTCGATAACATAACGTTCATGAATGAGAATCCTATACCGACAATAAACAGTGTCGCAGCGATGATTAACGCAACAATTCTTTTCATACTTTTACCCTCTCCGTCTCAGTAATTTCCTTCAATTTATGATAACATATTAACTAATCTACATATATTAAATGAGCGTATCATTCGTACAAGGACAGGTGATTATATGGCAAATTTTAAGACAGTTTACATCTACGCACCGCATGCTGAAGAACGCAAGCGTGTGAAGCCGGAGCTTGAAATATTATTTAACCGATTGAATATTGAAATTATTGAAGATAAAAATACCGCAGACATTATTGCTTCAGTCGGTGGAGATGGTGCTTTCTTAAAAGCTGTAAGAGATGTGAACTTTAGAGATGATTGTGTGTATCTTGGCATTGCAACAGCAAATAAAACACACTTCTATGCAGACTTTCATTTAACGAATTTACAAGAACTTGAAGATGCGTTTTTAAGCGATAATTTTGACCCCCGAAAATATCCGATTATTGAAGTTCGTGTTAATGATAATCAGCCTCTGTATTGTTTAAATGAATTTACGATTCGCTCAAGCATTATCAAAACGATTCGTATGGATTTATATATTAACGACTTTCTATTCGAGCAATTCATGGGAGACGGTATCGTCGTGAGCACACCGACCGGTTCTACAGGTTACAATAAATCACTCGGCGGCGCAGTCGTCGATCCATTAATTCATGCAATACAAGTCACAGAGCTCGCGAGTGTAAACTCGAATACACACCGCACGCTCGGCACAAGCTTTTTACTCCAAAAAGAACGACCCCTCACACTTCTTGTCGATAAAAATATTGATTACTATCCAATCTTAGCACTCGATAATGAGGCGCTTGGGGTTATAAATACAGACAAAATAGAGATTAAAGTCAGCGATAAGTTTATTCACACGTTGCGTTTAGAAAATAATACATTTTGGCATAAGACAAGAAGAAACTTCCTACAAAAATAAATGTAGGAAGTTTTATTTAAAATAAGTCGCTAAACGCTTCGTCTGTTACTTCAGTTTGATTTGATGTATAGGTTTCGATGTTCTTAAATCCTTCTGTAATCAACGGCTCAAAATCAATTTTTTCTTCAAAATGCAGTGTCTTATCAAGTCGTGGATTAACTTTAGGATTTTTTGGTTTAAATATTGTACAGCAATCTTCAAACGGTAAAATTGACGTTTCATATGTTTCATAAATTTTAGCGAGTGCCACAATTTCCATCTTTTCATGCGACAGCAACGGACGCAGCACGGGGTAATTCGTGACTTCATTAATCGCATGCATGCTGGCAAGCGTTTGAGATGCCACCTGCCCTAAGTTCTCGCCGTTTACTATCGCGAGCGCTTCCTCTTTACGTGCAAGACGCTCTGCAATAATTAACATCTGACGGCGTGTCGACGTCATCGAATAATTATCTGGGATATTTTTATAAATCGTCGTTTGGATGTCTGTAAACGGGAAGATGTGCAGGCGTATTTCTGCACCAATCTTACGAGACATAATATCAACAAGCTGTTTTACTTTATCTGTCGCTTCTTTAGACGTATACGGCGGTGAGTGAAAATGAATGGCTTCAATTTCGACACCCTTCTTCGCAATCTCGAGTCCGGCAACCGGTGAATCTATTCCGCCTGATAACAACAACAGTGCTTTACCACCACTGCCATAAGGCAGCCCGCCCTGCAAATAATGAGTCTCAGAATACATGTAGACGCGGTCCTCTTTCACCTGAACCATAATCGTATTATCCGGCTTCTTTACATTGACATGAATATGCGGATTGTGACCGGAAACTTCGGCACCTGCTATTTGTTGAATTGCCTGTGTATCATATTCAAATTTCTTATCCTGACGCTTCACTTCAATTTTGAAACTGCTGTCATTCTTAAAATTATGTGCCATTTGTGATGCTGTCTCTTTGATTGCATCAATATGACGGTCAATTTTAAGTACAGGTGAAACACTCAAAATCCCACTGACAAAACGGAGGTGCTCAATCACCTCATCATGGGGCGCCCCATGCAGTGTGATGAGCCCCGAGCTGTACATCAGGTCTATTTCGACTGGATAATCACTGAGTGCATTCACCATGTTTTTCTTTAAAATTCGTATAAACATGTTGCGGTTTCTTGTTTTTAATGTAATTTCGCCATACCTTACGACGATAAAATCATAGTCCATTATAATACCTCTTTCACTTCTTCTAGTGCTGCTTTTAATGCACTTATTAACTGCTCAACGTCTTCGTTATTTGTGTCGTGTCCCATACTTATTCTAATACTGCCTGCAATCGCGACAGGATCTGCACCTATTGCGAGGAGTGTCTCATTTGGTTTTTGCTGATTTGAGTGACATGCAGATGTTGTGGATATATACACATCAAAGCGGTTCAACACATTTACGATGACTTCACCCTTAACGCCGCGCACACTCATATTGATAAAGTGCGGCAAGTCTGATGGGTGTACTTCGATTTTAGGATGATTTAGTGCATTTAATATAGTCGTTTTATATTGTGCGAGACGCAGAGACGCCAGCTCTTTATCGTCAAGTGTTACTCTAAGTGCGCGCACCATTGCAACAATGCCTGGCAGATTAACTGTACCGCTTCTTAACCCGTGCTCATGACCACCGCCATGCATCACAGTACTTAGTTTAGTGTTCTGATGAAGGAACAAAGCACCTATACCCTTGGGTCCGTAGAATTTATGACCACTAATAGATATTGCATGTACACCGTCGTAATTGATATCAACTTTACCCATTGCTTGTGTCGCATCTACATGAAAAAAGACTTTCGGATACTTTTTAATCAATTGTGCAATCTGTTCAATCGGTTGAATCGTGCCGAGAATATTATTGACTGCGATGACACTTACGAACACAACATCGTCGTCAAGCAGGGACTCTAGTGCAGCGAGATCGACATGGCCATGACGATCCGTTTTTATAAATTTTAATTTATAATTTTTAAATGTACGCAGCGTTTCGATGACACTTGGGTGCTCGAGTGCACTCACTAATATTGTGTTGCCTGAATATGCTTTTTGTTGTAACACGCTCTTAATAACTAAGTTGTTGCTCTCTGTCGCACCTGAAGTAAATACACATCGATAAGCGGGAAGCCCCATCAGCGTTTTTATTTGCTCGCGCGCTGACTCTAATAACTGCGACGCGCGTTTCCCTCCGCCGTGAATACTCGCAGTATTATAGTAATACTGTTGACTCACTTTATTAAATGTTTCTAAACTCTCAGCACTCGGTGCTGTCGTTGCGGCATTATCAAAATAATACATGTTTTCCTCCTAGAATTATAACCGTATATAACAGAAATCACCCGAGCATTTGCTTACCTTCGATTAATCAGAAGGCGCTTAATATTCGGGTGTCATCAATAGAATTAAATTATGAATTCATGAATCGTGTTTAATCCATTTCTGTTTCATATGCTTTAATAATTTTATCAGCAGCACCAGGCTCAACTTTCTCTAGTGCCTCTTGTACAATCTCAAGTGATCGCTTGTAACGATTCTCACTAAACAAGCGCTCTGCTTCTAATAATCTATTGCTGAATGCTTCATCATTTGCTCGATATCTATTTCCATACTGAATCATAAGTTCTGTTAATCCCGCTTCATATACCACTTCATACACTTCTTGTTCAAACTTATTTAAGTCCACCATCACAGCGTTTACTTTATCTTTTATAAATTTGATGTTAATCGGACGACGCTCGAAGTACTTGAGTATTTCAGCTAAGTTAACGTCGAGTTCATGTTTCATGACAACAAAACGCTCAGGAATACTGCTTAAATTTGCCATCGTTAAGTCTCTATATATCTGATCTTTACGCTTTTCAATATACGTGTAATTTTCTGTCGCTTCTTTTTCGTCTTCACGCAATGTATTAAAGTAATCTTGAATTGCTTCTTGTGCGGCATTAATTTCATCTACATTTTCATTAATATGCTCAACATTATCGACGAGTCTGCTATAGCGTGTAATATTTTTCTTCGTCTCGTTAACGATATCATCATAAATATCGATTAAATTTTCGACTTCCTGTTCAAACTTATGAACATTATGCACGTCTGTTTCATTCATATGATACAAATCTTTTATATAATCAATTTCTGTACGCAGCATATAGTTTGTATTTTGTGCTTTAAACAATTTATCAGAAATTGCGTCTTGGTGCTCTTCCACTTTGGCCTTAGCTTTAACTTCATGCTCTACAAGCTCAAGCATCTCATCCATCGTGCTGTTGATTTCATCGATATGTTGATGCGCTTCATCGAGCTCCAACTGAGCAATCATCGGTTCAATAGAATTTAACTTAAATTTCAAATCGGATAACGTATTCTCTACCTGGATGTGTTCAAGGTCATAGCCTTGGCTCTTCAAATCTCGACAGCCGAAACGTATATCTTGAAACTGATTCGGCAACTCTTTTTGCACAACGCGAATCATATTCGGAATGGCGTTCATATTCTCTCTTAAACTTTCCAAATCCTCATTGATATCCGCAATATGTGCATGTGCTGTATGATAATTTCCTGCATCAATCAAGCGTTTGTATTCTTTTAATTCTGGTTCAAACGATAAAATTAAACGCTCAAGTGAGCGTTCAGAATCACCAAATTGATGGCCATTTGCCAAGACATCACGCTTAGCCTCACGAAATAGTTTATCGGCATTTGCATATTGGCGCTCGGCTTCTCTGTGTTCAAGCTCAAGTGTTTCTATACCATTAACTGTGATATCAAAGTTTTCCTGGACTGTTTTAATTTCACCTTCAGCCACTTGCATGTTTTCTTTGGCGTCCTTAAATTTAAACTGTTCCAGCAGTATTTTTGATTCTTCCAGCTTTTCTTCAGCAGACTTTCCATTAACCTCGAGACTGTTATACCAATTTGTCGTCCACTCTTCTTTTTGTTCCAACACTTCACCCTGCATGTTGAACTGTTCCATTTTCGCAATGGCTTTGTCAAAAGATAAGAGGCGAACTCTTTCTAACTCTGAAATTAAATTTTCAATTTCATTCTTTTTCATATTTCTTATGTATAGTAAAACGCCGACAGCAATGATGAATACGACGATTACACCGATTAGAAAATATACCCACATGGTTAAATTCCCCCTAACATAGTTAATTATAGACTAATTGATTGAAACACTAAACATTAAAATGTATAATTTATTAAATAATTTAAATGAGGTGAGCCTTTGTTTACACAAACAGAGATAAAAGACTATGAACAATTGCATCAAATGTTAGACCCATTAATAAAAGATGATACTAATGTTACTTCTATTCTAGCAAATGCTTCAAGCTTGCTGAATTATTACTTAGATGATGTGAACTGGGTCGGTTTTTATCTGTTCAATGAATCCACGAACCGTTTAGAGCTTGGACCTTTCCAAGGGTTACCAGCATGTACAACAATTGAGATCGGTAAAGGTGTATGTGGACTGGCATATAAAGGCAACGATGTCTTTATCGTCGATGATGTGAACGCATTCCCCGGTCACATTGCATGTGATGCAAACAGTCGGTCTGAAATCGTCGTCCCTATTTATAAAGATGGGGTCGGGGTCGGTGTCCTTGATGTGGACTCGCCAAGCTTTGACCGGTTCGATGAAGACGACAGAGCTGGTTTAATGGAATTTGTTGAAATTGTTAAACGCTACATATAATTAATTTTTCTTTGACAGTGGTTAGGAAAAAGTGTATACTATTTAATTGTGTTAATAAACAAAGTAAGTAGCAGTTAATCATTATATGACAGTATGTATTCCCCATATAGATATAGACGTTGGTGTGCTGTGTAACCGAAGCTATAAGGCGAAGGCACTTTAGAATATATACCCTTATAAGTGATTGGCACCTTATGATGTTTGTTTACATAAACAAATATTTAGGAGGACTCATTTATGGCTCGCTATAGAGGTTCAGTTTGGAAAAAGTCACGTCGTTTAGGTATATCGTTAACAGGTACAGGGAAAGAACTCGAAAGACGCCCGTACGTTCCTGGTGATCACGGTCCTACACAACGTAAAAAGTTATCAGAGTATGGTTTACAGTTACAAGAAAAGCAGCGTTTACGTTACATGTACGGAATTAACGAACGTCAATTCCGCACAATCTACGACCGCGCTGGTAAAACAAAAGGTGTACACGGTGAGAACTTCATGATCTTACTTGCATCACGTTTAGATGCAGTGGTTTATGAATTAGGATTAGCTAGAACGCGTCGTCAAGCACGTCAATTAGTTAACCACGGTCACCTTATGGTCGATGGCGGCCGCGTTGATATCCCATCTTACACTTTGAAGCCTGGTCAAGTTATCACACTTCGTGAGAAGAGCCGTAACTTAGATATCGTAAAAGAAGCAATCGAGTACAATAACTACGTACCTGAATACTTAGCTTTTGATGAAGATAAATTAGAGGGTACATTCGTACGCCGTCCAGAGCGTTCAGAATTATCTGCTGAAATTAACGAACAGTTAATCGTAGAGTACTACTCAAGATAATTATCTCAAGGTCTTGCAGCGACGTTGCTGTAAGACCTTTTTTCTTAATAATTAGACACATATAAATTTAAAAGAGAAGGTCGATTAAATATGACATTTATATTAAGCATCATTTCCTTATTTGCGTTTGGTTTTCTATTTATACTTGCACTGATTGTTTTAATCGTTTTGGCAATCATGAAAAAGCGCGTTAAAGTACCGGGTATTATTACTGCTGTTCTATTCGTAATTACGATTATAAGTATTGTTGCTGCGTTTATGACAGCACCACAATTTACAATTGATGAAGAAAATCAAATATTGACAGTCGACTTTATGGATGAAACATTTGAATTTGATTTAGAGCGTGACATTCAAGAACAAATCGACGAAATGGTTAGAGAGCTTGAGGAGACACAGTTAGAAGAAGGTACAAACGAATAGTTTAAAGCACTCTCTACATCTTATTAATTGAAATTAATAGACAAAATATTTTATAATTACATCATTGTGATGTATAAGGAGTTAATGGAATGGCTAGAGCTAAAAACAGTGCGATGTCTTTAGCAATTAAATTATTTTTAGCGATTTTAGCTATCGGTTTAGTTGTGATTATCGCAGCAGGTGTATACGTATTTTTACAACTACAAAATACCGCAGGTAAGATGTATGACTCCTCATTTGATTCAATCACATCTGAATTCCGTGATGTAGAGGTCAACCTTTCAGATGGCGACGCTATATCGGTTGCTATATTCGGTACAGATAGTGATGCAGATCGTGAGTTGCAGTTAAGAGGAGATCGTTCTGATACGATTATCGTTGTTACTTTAAATCCAGAATCGGATACTGGGACGATTATGAGTATCCCGCGTGATACACAAACGACTATTGCAGGTATAGGCAGTGTTGAGAAAATCAACCATGCCCACTCCTACGGCGGTCCAACGATGGCACGGGACACGGTCGAAGGATTTCTAGAAGTTCCGATTGATTACTTTGTGTCAGTCGATATGGACGGATTTATGCGAATTGTAGATGAGCTTGGTGGCGTGACAGTCACAAGTAATGATACATTCAGCATCAATAACTATCATTTCCAAGCGAATCAGACATACAATATGACTGGTGAAGAAGCGCTGATGTACTCACGCGCACGTAAAAGTGCCGGTTCAGGTGGAGACTTTGGACGACAAGCAAGACAACAACAAGTCATTCAAGCAATGGGGAATGAAATTGTCGGAATAAATACATTAACAAACTTCAATAGTATTCTTGAAGTCCTTGGGGATAATGTCAGTACAAACGTACAGTTTTCAGAAGTTTATAGTTTAAGCTCTAAATACCAAGACGCTGCAAACAACCTAGAGCAAATTGAACTCGAAGGTTCAGGCGGAATCCAAGGTGATGGTTTATGGTACTTTGTACCATATGAAGAATCACTCAACTCAGCACGTTCAATCATGCGAGACAACTTAAATCTAAATTAAAAATGAGTTCGGCCATGAAGTTATTAAATGACTTCATGGCCGAATTTTTGTTTGTGGTTATATGAGAAAGGTTTGTGGTGTGCATCCCCGTATCAGTTGTCACTGCGGTTTTTAATCGCAATTGAGTCGTTACGGATTGCTTATCTATTTCAGCTAGTTATTTTTACTTATTTTAACAACAAAGAAGAGTCAACGTATTAAATTTTACGTTGACTCTTCAAGTGTTCTTTTAAACTTTATATAACATTTCTTTTAAATTATTAATTTAAGCGCAATACTTAATATAAAAGAGCCAACAGCACTCTTACCTGCTGTTGGCTCTTGTTTAGTTAAGTCATTCAAGCGATCAACTATTTCTTTGCTAAAATGGGTGTAGATGAGGTAGTCCGCCTTAGTTTCTTTGTCGAATGTTATTTTGTCAATGAATGTTCGTAAGATTTCTTTGGTATCCGCCTTGCTATCTGAATCCATTATGGCTCGATTAGCTACTTTCATTACCTTAAACACATCTTCTGTTGTGACTTTGTACCCTTCTGCTTGTAGTAGTTTTAGAAGCTCATCTTTTCTGTGTTTATTTTCAATGTATTTAATTTCTAATTCAGTCATTCTTCCCTCAAGTTCCTTGGTTAATTCAGGATTGGATTTGACTAACTCTTGCCATTT
This sequence comes from Aliicoccus sp., assembly GCA_041838435.1. Lineage (GTDB taxonomy): Bacteria > Bacillota > Bacilli > Staphylococcales > Salinicoccaceae > Aliicoccus. Next base: position 19,057 of record JBGYPO010000158.1, read on the forward strand.
CTTTAATTTTCCTTCTGTTTCTTCAATTTTTCTATCTAAGCCATTTAACTCCATTTCCCATCGTTTCCGGTTCGCTTCTATCTGTTCGTTCATTTCGTCTACAATCTGCTTAATGTGTTCTGGTACAAGTATGATTTCTTTTAGACGTTCCAGTACAAATTCTTCTGCTTCATCCGCACGTACACTATTCGCATGACACACACTGGATCCTTTACGCCTGAAGTTTGCGCATGAGTAGTAACGGATTCTTTTCTTGGTACCGTCTTTCAATGTATTTGTAGTGTTTGAGGCTGCCATTGAGACGCTGCCAAGTCACCCAGAAAAAGATGTGTTGTACGCATTGACTAAACAATTACTCACCAGAGAATTTTAAAAAGGAGTTTGTTATGACACTTAAACAATATATCTTACTTTCGCAAATGGAATACGCCACGACCAGTTTTTTTCCTGGTTTTATGGGGATCTTGTATGCCTGGTATAATTATGGAACTTTCCGTCTGGGTTTTTCCATTTTAGGCTTACTCACAGTCGTCATCTTTTATCTGGCTATCGGCATCCGCGATACTTACTTGGATTATGACATCACAGATCATAAAAATACAGATTCTCCCCAAGAAGTAATGGTGGGTAAAGAAAGTATACCTCTTAAAAATATTCGGTTAGCCTATTATCTTACTGGTGGTGTTGCTTTAGCTATTGGTTTATTCTTAGTTCTTCAGACATCTCTTATCTTATTTTATATCGGCTTTGGCGGGATGTTGATTGGCATTCTCTATACCTTCGGCCCTCTCCCCATCTCGAGCACGCCATTCGGTGATTTCTTCATCGGGTTGGCCATGGGCTTTGGAATTTTTACAGCCATGCTTTATGTTAAAGCATTTGACGTTATTCAATTTGACTGGCTATCAATCACGCTGCTCATCGTTGCGTCCATCCCGACAGCGATTACGGTGATGTCCGTCTCACTCGCTAATAACATTTGTGATTTAGAAGAAGATATAGAAGATGGCCGCTTTACGCTGCCTTATCATATCGGCATAGATAAAGCGCTCGTTATTTTCAAACCCTTTTATTATGCCGGCTACATCGCCATTATTTTTTCGGTCATTTTTGGGACCTTCCCAAGACTTGTAACGTTGTCTTTGTTAACATTCCCATACGTCTTAAAGAACATTCGCATTTTTATGAACGAACAAGATAAAAAGACAACTTTTCTGACGACAATTTACAATTCAATTGTCATTCCTATTCCACTCATATTGACTTTTTTCATAGGGACTTGGCTGGACCTTTGACTATACTTCTTAATCCTTAAACGGGAAAAAAATAACCAGTGATGATTTGAAGGTTGCCTCCTTCAATACACATTACTGATTATTTTTTATTTATTCGAGTACTCCTCATTCAGCTGAAGCTCTCTATTAATGAATTAGCTTACTCTTTTCTAAATCAATCCTACAAGCCTCATAAATCTCTTTTAAAACATCTTGGAGAGGCTTGTCTGTTGAAATGACATAATCACTACTTTTAAAGATTTGTTCTTCAAAGGTCACTTTATCACTTACAATTTTTGACCATTCATCTTCTGTTTTTCCAAATGGATTGTTCTCTCTATTTTGGATTCTTTCTTTCATAACCTCTAGAGGGGCAGTTAAAGAAATGACAAAATCTAGATAAGGATAAATATGTATTTGATTGATTGTAGTTCCTGCTAAAAAAACGACTTCTTTCTCGTGAAGAGTTATAAAATCTATTATTTTTGTTGTATCCATTAGATAGTCTTCTTCTTTAACATCATAATTAATCCAGCCACTGTTGTCTAAGTCAACCGTTAAAAACCCCTCTACTTTTAATTGATTTAAGATGGTGGATTTACCAACCCCTGACATACCAGTTAGCAACACTTTTTGCATTCATCCTCATTCCTTCCTACTATTTTAAGTTTGTCCTTCACGGATGACGGACTCACGAATGATTTTTATCATTATTTGTGATACGGCTCGTCTAAAGTGCACCAGAACGTTCTGGAACGTGCGGCAACTCAAGTTTTTCATAGCTGTCGCACGTCAAACCACTTCAAACGTGCGGCAACTCAAGTTTTTCATAGCTGTCGCACGTCTAGCCCTATAAAACGTGCGGCAACTCAAGATTTTCACATCTGTCGCACACTTAGCCAAAAAATATTCTACTCCATCTTAATCAACTGGATACTCTCGCGATTAACCTCATTAAAACTCACACGCACGTGTGTTGTCTCCTCAGGCATGTCCACACTTTTAGGAAAATCTCCGCCTGTAAACAATTCGGTCTCTAAAAAAGTGAATCCATCATAATATGAAATATAACTTGAGCGCGTAATTTCATAAGACGCACTGCTACTAACTTCAAGTGGTATCGTTGTTACCATCTCTTGATCATTGACCATGATACCTCTGTAATTCACATAGCTCGACTCAATAATGTTCGCGTCTACAATCATTTCTCCGTCTTCTTCACCAAAAATTTCCGGCAACGCGCATGCACTTAAAATCATAGTACCCATAATAATACTTAAAAATAACCTCATAATGATCAACCTTCACTTTTATCGTTTAATTTTTCTAAAGCATTTACTGTTAATTTTAGTAACATATTAATTCCATACTCAAATGATGCCTCATTGACATCAAATTTTGGATGGTGCAGCGGGAACTGTTCGACTTCACCCTGCATCCCCAACCAGTAATATGCACCGGGGAATTTCAATAAGAACTTGCTAAAATCTTCACCCGCTAAACTCGGTCTAAGTGCTGGTGCAGCTGCCTCTCCGTACTCATCGATTACCGTTTCACGCAGAACACTTGCCCAGCTCGGATCATTAATTGTTGCCGGATACCCAGATTGAACTTCTAGGGTTGCGTCTCCACCAAGTGTGCGTGCAGTATTTTCAACGACTTCTGTTAACCTTGAAACCATCGTTGTGCGAGATTTTTCTGATAAAGAGCGCATCGACCCTCTTAAATTGACACTGTCGGCAATAATGTTTGCCGCAACGCCACCTTCAATTGTACCAATAGTTATTACTGCCGGGTCAAACGGATCCACATTTCGACTGATAATTGTTTGAATGTTTGAGATGACTTGACTCGCTATCACAATAGGATCAACTGCTTCGTTCGGAACAGCTGCATGTCCACCCTTACCTTGTATTTTAATTAAAATACGATCTGAATTTCCCATTATAGGACCACTCATTATCCCGAACTTGCCAAGTTCAAGGTTCGGCCATACATGTTGGGCGAATATAGCATCTGGTCTATATTTATCAAATATTCCCGTCTCAATCATCGGACCTGCACCACCAAGCGGTGCATCTTCTTCACTCGGTTGAAAGATAATTAAAACGCGACCATGTATTTTATCTCGGTTACGATTTAGAATTTTACACGCGCTCATCATCATTGCCGTATGTGCATCATGACCACACGCATGCATGACGCCATCCGTTTCTGACTTAAATGACAGCCCTGTGTCTTCAGTAATAGGCAGCGCATCTATGTCCGCACGGAGAGCAACTGTCGCACCAGCATGCGCACCATCTATAATTGCGAGCACACCTGTTTCTAAGACCTGCTCGTAATAAATACCTTCTGCATCCAGCTGCTCTTTAATACGTAACGCGGTTTGATACTCTTCCCCACTTAACTCGGGATTCTTATGCAACACTCTTCGAAAGCGAATTGCTTCTTCTATATCATCACTAAATATCTTCATTTGCCAACACCCTTTTTAACTTCATTCGTCACTGTTTTCTTATATACATTATATCGTGTTTTCTCAATCCGATACCGATAAAATTACTACCGTTATTTAATATCCACTCAGTATCATTATATGGTACATATGTAATTTCATCACTCTCTAAATTTGAAGCATGTTTTACTTCTTTTAAAAGAATATGGCGCAATTTATGCTGATACTTAAATTTCGTCTGAGCGATTACAAACCCGAGCCTAAACTTATCAATTAAACTTGGTAAATTGTCCGGCGCAACAGTTGCCAGGATATATTTATATCTGCCAGATTCTTCAACCTTTTTCAGAAGATATTCACCCATTATCGTCTGCATGCCTTGACCACGATGATTCGGATGCACTAGAGAAACCTCAGAATATATAGAATTTTCAGGCGCTAGATCAACATCAAGTGCAAGGTGATGCGGGTCTTTATCGTCGGGTGTTAAAAAAGCGCGAAAGGCAACAAGTTCACCTTCTTTTATAATACCAACAGCATACCCTTCAGATAGCACAACCTCAAATTCTTCTCTAGATAATGTTTCAAGTTGTGCTTTATTGTCTAAATATGTATAAATAGAGGTTTGTAAATTAATAATTTCATTTAAATATCTGATGTTTAGGTCTTCTATATTCAATTGGTTTGCCTACTTTCTAGTACTTAGAATTGATGTTTAAAAGGATATATTAAAGGTATATAAGACTATAAGGTGAGGAGATGGTATCGTATGTCGATATTACTTAAAGTAAGTGATCCAGCTGATAAAGTAATTAATTTTGAAGTGATAGAATCTCGTCAGTTAGAAACAACAGAAGTGATGAAAATATTTAATTCATATTTCACAAATGACCAATCAGATAACGACTTTAAAATTTTAAAAGTAATTTATCCTAATCATACTGAAATCTATACACATTACAATATCTTTTACTGTAAGAGACGCTAACTGTCCACACATTTAGCGTCTTATTTTTTTATATGACCCTACTCTTCTATGTTAGACTTGGATATGTAGAATAAGTGAAAGGGACTGAAATAATGAAAGTAACGCTCGTTAGACACGGTCTAACCGATTATAATCAAAATAGACGTGTACAAGGATTTTCAGATATTCCGCTAAATGCTACAGGTATAGAACAAGCTGAGTTCGCACGTGATTTTTTAGCTGATGAAACATTTGATGCGATATATTCTTCACCACTGTCACGCGCATACAAAACGGCTGAGATAATCAATGAAAAACACGGAATAGATATTATCACACACGATAAGTTAAAAGAACAAAACTTCCATGCGTTTGAAGGAAAGTATGTATCTGACATTATTAAAGATTATCCAGAAGGTGAATTGCCAGGGATTGAGAGCATAGAAGATTTGTCCATTAGGGTGAGAGAAGCACTGGATGATATTTTTAATCAGATGGATTACGATGCCCATGTATTATTAACTGCCCACTCACGTACGATCAAAGCAATTTTACACCATTTCGATTCTGAGATTGATATTAAAATGATGCCGCTTGAGAACTGCAGTGTCAGTCGTATCGAGTACGACGGTAAAGATGGTAAAATATTAGAAATGAATATTGAAACGCATTAAAAA
>JBGYPO010000159.1:0-6762 GCA_041838435.1 Aliicoccus sp.
CCTTTTGTCTTACATAAAAAATATTTGCGAGATGTGTCGAATGTTCTACTGCAACAAGCTCATCATATTTCCCTTTAGCTTTTAAATTTTCTTCAAGCTCTTGCTGATGATCAAAATGATCTTCAATTGCTCTTTTATTTTTACCCGTCACAATAATGATGTCTGTAATTCCTGCTTGTACCGCTTCTTCAACAATATATTGAATAGTCGGCTTATCAAGTACAGGCAGCATTTCTTTTGGCATCGCTTTTGTTGCAGGTAAAAATCGTGTGCCTAAACCTGCTGCAGGAATTATCGCTTTTGTAACTTTCTTCATAGTCTTCTGCCCCTATCCGTACGCTACATTCGAAATTTTTACTCAGTCTTTTTAATTAATGCTTGCCCAAAATCTGTGCGGTACCTCCAGATATTCATCACGATTACTTTTAACACAGCATATGTCGGAATGGCAATTAGCATTCCAATAAATCCTCCAATATTACCCGCTGCGAGTACAACCGTAATAACCGTTAATGGGTGTAATTTTAAAGACTGTCCCATTACGTTTGGTGTAATTAAGTTACTCTCTGCTTGCTGTGCAATCAATGTGATGATTGAAACCCACACTAACATCCATGGATCTTGGATTAATGCGAGTATTGCTGCTGGTATAAATGCCATCCATGGTCCAATAAATGGAATGATATTTAGTAATAATGCGAGCATAGCAAGTAGCAGTGCATACTCTAATCCTACGATTGAGTATCCAATATATAAGAGTACGGCAAGAATTGAACTTACGAGTAGCTGACCTTGTATAAATGCACGTAGTGTCCGGTCAATATCGTGAAGCAGCTCACTTAAAAATTGTTGAAATGTTCCACCGAACGGGCTTAGTAACACTGGGATTAAGCGCTCATGATCTTTCAACATAAAGAAATAAAAGAAAGGAATTAATACAATTGTCAACAACACGCTGACTGTACCTGAAAGAATTGTGAATATATTTCCTGCAAGACCAGTAAATAGCGACGTGACTTGTTCTATTCCTTGATCTAACATTTCTGACGGATTGAATGGTAAGTCATCTTGATACAACATGACAAAGTCTACGAGTTCCACTAACTCATTTTGAATACGCGGCCACATCTCGACTAAATTTGTAATCTGATCTGAGATAACCGGCACAAGAATAGTCATAAAGATTGAAACAAGGATGATGATAATAATGAACACTGTCAAAATACTCATAATTCGGTTTAAACCACGACGTTCAAAAAAGCGTTTAATAGGTTCAGTAATATAGAAAAATAGTCCACCGATGAGAATCGGAATGAACACGGTTGTAATAATTGTGCCTATTGGCTGGAAAATTATGCCGACTTGCATAATTAACCAGATGATAATCAAAGTTAATATTATAGCTATTCCAGATTGGAACCATACTCTATACGCCATTATCTATCCTCCAACTCAATTTAAAAGAACTGTATCATTATTATATTAACAAAGTTTAATAGTGACTACACTTTTTATTGATACTTTATCGTATAAAAGAATGTTTATCACTACTAAATAAAGGTTATTAAATATGTATCAATGAATATTAGGAGATGTTAGTCAATGGATGAATATCGTAAAGAAGATATTCTCGAGATCGCCAAATCTGAAAATGTCCAGTACATTCGCTTACAATTTACAGATATACTCGGCTCGATAAAAAGTTTAGAAATGCCAATTAATCAACTAGAAAAAGCACTGGATGGAGAGGTTATGTTCGACGGTTCTTCAATTGAAGGTTTTGTTGATATTGAGGAATCTGACATGTTTCTAAAACCAGATTATTCGACATGGATGATTTTACCCTGGTTTGATGGCGAAGATAAAATGGCACGATTAATATGTGATATCTACACAACAGATGGCGAACCTTTTGAAGGAGACCCACGTTCTAATTTAAAGCGTATTTTAAAAGAGATGGAAGACATGGGCTATGATCAGTTTAGTCTAGGTCCTGAACCTGAGTTTTACTTATTTAGATTAGATAGTGATAATAATGCAACGCTGAAAGTTAATGATAACAGTGGGTACTTTGATTTAGATGCAACGGATACTAGCAGTGCATGTCGTCGAGAGATTGCACGCACACTCGGCATAATGGGCTTTGAAATTGAAATGTTTCACCATGAAGGCGGGCCCGCGCAGCATGAAATCAGTTTTAAATATCAAGATGCACTTACGGCGAGTGACTTTATCCAGACGTTTAAATTAGTTTCACGTGTCATTGCAAAGAAGTATGGTCTTCATGTCACATTTATGCCGAAACCTCTCGATAAAAAGCCTGGTAACGGGATGCATTACAACGTCTCCCTATTTAAAAATGGAGAAAATGTTTTTTATGATGAAACAGATGATGATGGTTTAAGTAAAACAATGAAACAATTTATGGCGGGTATCTTAGAACATGCACGCGGATTTACTGCTATATGCAACCCGCTCGTTAACTCTTATAAACGTTTGCAATCTGGTCATGAAGCACCGAAATTTATTGCTTGGAGTGGTATGAATAGAACACCGTTATTAAGAATTCCAGCGACACGCGGTGCAGGTACGCGCGCAGAAGTGCGCTCACTCGATCCTTCAGCAAATCCATATCTTGCGACTGCTGTTATTTTAAAAGCAGGACTTGATGGTATAAATGCGGATCTCGATCTCGCCTCTCCTGTTGATGAAAACCTATATGAAATGAGTAAATCTAGACTTAAATCAAAAGATATTAAAGATTTACCATCAACACTCTACACTGCAATTAAAGCTTTAGACGAAGACAGTGTCATTCAATCTGCACTGGGTGAGCATATTTACAGTCAGTTCAGAAAAAATAAAATTGCAGAATGGAATAGCTATAGCGCTCAGATTACAGAGTGGGAAATTGATAATTATTTAAATCATTATTAAAATAGAGATGTTCAGGTATAATATAATGCGTCAGTTCAAGAAATTCTCTTGGATTGACGCATTGACATGTTTATTTTCAAAAAGGAGCTTATATTATGTTAGATAAAACCCCAGGAAAAGTTCATGATGCAGAGGTCAAATCAACCACACTCGATGAAACATTTAAAGTGCAATACTACTTACCAAAAAACTTTTCTGATTTATACAAACACAAAGTAATTATCACATTTGATTCTCAAGACTTTTTCAAGTTCGGTCAAATCGAACGATTATATGAAACAATATATGAAGAAAATGCTGTTGACCGCTCAATTATTGTTGGAATACCTTATCCATCCGTTAGATGGCGTAACGATTATTTCTCACCCAACGGAGATAAGCATGAGAAATTTGTGCAATTTGTTGCGACAGACTTTATCAATTGGATAGATAACAATTTTCCAACACTGCGAGTAGGAAACGGTCGTTTATTATTCGGAGAATCACTCGCAGGCAGTTTTGCATATAGTGTTTCGCTCCACTACCCAACGACGTTCAGCCAGGCTGCAGCGTTTAGTCCATTTGTCGATGATGATTTTATTGAGCAGTTCAAAGCTCAACCGATGCTGATGAACTTAAACTTGTATCATACGATTGGGTTAGAGGAAGATGATTTCAAAACAATCATGGGTGAACAAGCAGACTTTCTGACGCCGAACCGTAAGCTACATGACTACTTAAGTGAAGAGTCCCTTGAATATGAATATGTAGAGCTTGAAGGTGGTCATATTTGGAAGACATGGAAACCTGAAATTACAACAATTTTAAAATATTTTCTGAATTAATATACAGGCTTTCTGTGATTCTTCTATCATTGATAGGTAACATTTGGTATAATTGTATTGATTATTCACAACTTAGGGGGAATACTGATGAAATTAGGGATTGTTTTATTTCCGTCAAAAGAATTACAAGATAAAGTAAACGAATACCGTATGAGATACGATGCGCACTTCGCATTGATCCCGCCGCATATCACTATAAAAGATGAATTTGAAATCGATCCAACAGACAAAGATAAGGTTGTTGATTACGTCAAAGATGTGGCAGCATCACATTCACCAGTTGAAGTGTCTATTAAAAAGGTTTCTAGTTTCGAACCTACTAGCCACGTCATCTATTTTAAAGTGAATAAAAACGATGAAATTGTTAACTTATATGAAGCATTTAACGATGGAGAATTTTATGGTGTCAACAAGCACCCATTCGTACCACACTTCACAATCGGTCAAAAATTCTCATCTGTACAAGAACATGACGATGTGTTTTCAACACTCAACATGGTAGGAATCGACCATTCAGAAGTTATTGACGAAATTACACTATGTGAACGTCAAGAAGATGGTGAGTGGAAAGCTCTAGAATCATATAAACTTGAAAAATAATATTAATTAAATTAAGAACCAGGTCCATTGTGGGCCTGGTTTTTTGTTTTGAACGGTCGTTAGTGTGTTTACCGGGTAACGGAGAATGCTCAGTCATACGATACAATGTCTACCGGGTAACGGAGAACGCTCCGTCATACGATACAGCGTCTTCCGGGTAACGGAGAGCGCTCCGTCATACGATACATACATCTAGAACATAAAAAACCAGCAACAAAAGTTGCTGGGTCACACTGCCATAAATTATAGAATATGATATCCTGAGTCAACGTGTAATACTTCCCCAGTGATACCACTTGCATAGTCTGAGAATAAGAATGCGACTGCATTCCCGACTTCAAGCTGATCAACGTTACGGCGTAATGGTGCGCGTTCAGCAATTACTTTAAGAATTGATTTGAATTCTCCAACTGCTGACGATGATAATGTACGGATAGGTCCAGCTGATACAGCGTTTACGCGGTAGCCTTGTGGTCCTAAGTCTGTCGCTAAGTACTGAACACTTGAATCAAGTGCTGCTTTTGCGACACCCATCACATTATAGTTTGGCACTGCACGCTCTCCACCTAAGTACGTCATTGTAACAATTGAAGCACCTTCGTTAAAGATTTCTTTCGCATGTTTTGCAACTGCTGTTAAAGAATACGCTGAGATGTCAAGTGCTGTATGGAATCCTTCGCGGCTTGTATCAACAAAGTCACCGATTAAATCTTCGCGTGGAGCAAATGCGATTGCATGCATCACGCCATCGATTTTCCCAACTCTTTCACCGATTTCTTTGAAAGCTGATTCGATCGCTGAATCATCTTGAACATCACATTCAACGACAACATCGTGATTTCCCTCAAGTTCTACAAGTAATTTATCTAATTCTTTTCGGAATCGTTCGCTTAAAATTGTAAATACCAGTTTCGCACCCATCTTATCTAACGCTTGTGCTGCACCCCACGCGATGCTTCGCTTATTGGCAACTCCCATGATGACATACGTTTTACCTTCAAGATTCATTTGGTCGAACTCCTTTTATATGTTTTCTAAATTAGTAGCTAGTACTAATTTACAATTAAATCCGCCATAAATCAACTATTTATAACAACGTGTGAATAAACATATTCGCTAAACTGAAATAGACAAGCAAGCTGATGATGTCATTGCCTGTCGTGATAAAAGGCCCGCTCGCAATCGCAGGGTCGATGCCGATTTTATCCATAAATATTGGAACGAGTGTCCCAGTCAATGTTGCAAATGTCATTGCAATCAACAAACTTACGCTGACAATCATGCCGAGCATTGGTTGTTGATACATCAACGTAATGATTGTAAATAGTATTAACCCACACACAAGACCGGTGATAAAACCAGAACCCATCTCACGCATCGCTATTCTAAATTTACTTGCTTCTTTAATTTCTCCTGTTGAAATTCCTCTGACGGCAACTGCCAGTGATTGCGTACCGGAGTTCCCGGCCATCCCACCGATAATCGGTATAAAAGCACCAAGTATTGCAACTTGCTGTAATGTATCTTCAAAATTTGTCAGCATCGTGGCAGTAATCATACCCATAAACGTAAGTCCAACTAGCCACGGCAAACGTTTCTTTGCAGTAGAAAATGAATTTTCAGTCGTGCTCTCAGTATCAGATAAACCAGCGAGACGGGAATAGTCTTCATTTGCCTCTTCATCAATAACGTCAAGAATATCATCGTGTGTAATAATCCCGAGCAAATGGCCTTGATAATCTAGAACCGGAATTGCCAGGAAGTCGTAATCTCGCATTAACTGAGCAACAATCTCCTGGTCATCGCCTGCATTTACACTAACGACACGCTCAACCATAATATCTTCGATATACTCATCATCGTCTGCAATTATTAAATCACGTAAACTGACAATCCCAACAAGTTTCTGTGATGTATCGACAACAAACACATAATAAATCGTTTCGGAGTTTGGCGCAGCCATCTTCAGATGACGCATCGCTTCGCGCACCGTCATCGTGGAATCAACACTTACGAACTCCGTCGTCATTATACCCCCGGCCGTGTCTTCACCGTAATTAAGAAGCGCACGTATTTCTGTCCGGCTCTTTGAATCCATCAAAGCGAGCAATGACGTTACTTTATCTTTTGATAACACATTTAATATATCAACTGCGTTATCCGTTTGCATTGCAGCGACCATGCGTGCAGCATATCGTGCGTCTATGGTCTCAAAATTTTCTTCGTGATCTATATCATCAATATTAATCGTATCGTAAAACTGACCGACTTCATGCGGAGACAGTATGTCGTAAAGCACCTGTTTATTACTATCGTCTAATTCTACATAAAATTCACTTTGATCGCGTTCATGTAAATCTAAAAATAATTCTCGGAATGCAGCTCTGTCACGACGCTCTAA
>JBGYPO010000160.1:0-3670 GCA_041838435.1 Aliicoccus sp.
ACGATTTATAAGAAAAATGGTTCCGTACCGACGCTGAATCAAGAAGTGGAAGATATTAAAGAAATTTCATCGAGAGTAAAAAATCTTGAAGCGAACGAGTCGCGCTATGCCTCACTTGTCGATGACCGCATTTCGATCGAAGAGAGTCTTGCGCATAAAGAAGATGCTGTCCATCAGCTCTCACTCATTCATAAGCATAAGATGAAGGAGATTATGTATCATCCAGAGATTCTTGAGTGGCATAACTTAGAACTAAAGATGACAGACGAACCTGTTATTTTCCCGGAAAAGGGTATCGAGCGATACATCGCACTTAAAAATAAGATTGATCAGACGTCAAAAGATGTCGCACTCCGCAGTGAAAGGGTTAAGGCTATAGCTTCAGAAATCGGTAAGATTAACAAGCCGAGTGAGGGCGATATGAAAGAGCTCAGTACGGTGGCGAAGTTAGAGCCGGAATTCGTTCAAAAGAACCGAGAGCTCGAGCAACTGAAGTCTGAATCGGCTGCGTTGCAAAAAGAGATTCAAGCAATACAGAGTGATATTGGGTGGCAGGATACGCATCTTGATGTGGATGATTCTAACATTGCACGTGATAATGTACAGTCACTAATTTCAGAGCTTGATGGTGTCATTTTAGAAGAGCAATACCTTGTGCGTGAAATCGATGCTGTGAAAGCAGAAATTAAGACGCTAGAGCACGAGATTCAAATGCTCAGTGACGAACAGATTAGTGACGACAGAATTGAAGTTAAGAAGCAGTTAATTGAACGTGAATATGAGCTGCAGGAAAAAGAACGTATGTACAAAGTGATTCGCAGTGACTACGACAAAGAGAATCGCAGCCGCAATCAGTCGAGACGCATGCTCTCCTATGCAATCATTGCGATCAGTGCCGTGTTGCTTGCAGGTGGTATTTTCTACATGTTCAATGAAGTGATGCTGCTTGGTATCATTTTAGCAGTGCTTGGTGTTATCGGTATTGTTTTCTACTTTGTAGCGAACAGACCAACAGATGATTCACTTCAAATGGATTACGACAGTGATGTCGAAGAGCTGAAGGAAGAAATTCAAGCAATAAAAGATAACAATGACGTGAGCTTTGATCTTGCTGATGCAAGAAATCTTAAGGCTGAACTTAAGAACCAAAAATCTAAAAAGGTTAATACAACTGTTAAGCTTGAAGAGATGAATGAATCATTAGCTCAGAAAGAAACAGATAAAGACCGCTTGAATGATGATATTCTAAAAGTTAAAGAAGCACTTAAGATTAATCCGAATATTGATAATAAACAAATCGTAGATGCGATAAATAATATACGTAACATCAAGCAAAAACATGCGAGAGTTGTTGAAATTGATGGGATTATTAAAGAAATCAATGCGTATAAAGAACAGATAAAAGTTGACATCACACCGATATTAGAACGCTTTGATATCAGCTATAATGAAACAAACCTGTTCTATGAAATCACGAATCTTTTAACACAAATGAAAGATAATCAAGCACAGCTCCGACATTTAGAAGAGCAGTTAGAGCTGTTAGAAAATGAAGTTGATGTGTTAAACGAACAAAATGCGAGTTCTCGGATTGATGTTAGAAATCTCTTTGAAGTTGTCGATGCTGATGATGAGGAAGAGTTTTATTATCATGCGAGACAGTACGATGAGTATTCAATCAATAAGCACCGATTCGAAGAATTAACAGACAAGTTAAATCAAGAGAACTTCACGCATGACGTGAGAACGTATTTAGCATCAATGATAATGTCTAATTTAAAAAATGAAGAAGAAGATATCAATGAACAAATTGAAACGTTTGAGACACAAATTCGCAATGAACAATCACAGCTCGCTGACATCAATGCGGAGATTAAAGCGATGGAGAGCGATGGTACGCTGAGTGAATTAAATCATATTTTTGCACTGCGTAAAAATCAAATCCAAACGCTCTCAGAAGATTATATGTCACTGATGTACATTAAGGTATTGATTGAGTCACATATCAAAGCTGTAAAAGATGAACGTTTACCAATCGTCATTGAAGAAGCAAGAAAAATCTTTGAATACTTGACGCGTGGGCGCTATAACAACGTCTCTTATGATGAAAAGGGTGGTTTAAGAATTCGCCATTCAAACGGTCAGATATTCCAACCATCAGAACTCAGTCAATCAACGAAAGAGATGCTTTATATCAGCTTGCGACTCAGTTTAATTAAAGCATTGAAGGGTTACTATAAGCTGCCGCTTATAATAGATGACGCGTTTGTTCACTTTGACAGAGACCGTAAAAAGGTAATCGTTGAGTACTTGAAGAACGAAGTTCATGATCAAGTATTGTACTTTACGTGTAACCTAGATAACCAAATACCATCCTCACAAACGATAAAGTTAAAGGAGAAAGTGTAAACGATGAATACAATTTCAAACTTGAAACCGGGTGATACGGTAGAAACGTTTTTTCTGATAAAAGATAGTAAGCAAGGTGTAACGACTCAGGGTAAACCGTACATGTCAATGTTGCTCCAAGACAAATCAGGCAGCATTGACACAAAGCTTTGGACTGTAACTAAAGAAGAGATTGCGGCACTTGTACCAGGTGTTGTGATAAAAGTAAAAGGCGACGTTATTGATTACCGTGGTAAGAAGCAAATGAAAATTTTGAATCACCGCATGACTCAGCAGGGTGACAACGTGAGAGCAAGTGACTTTGTTGAGAGTGCGCCGATTTCTGAAGATGACTTATTCGATGGCATTATGGATTATGTAATTCAGATAGATGATGTGGATCTCAGTCGAATTGTGAGACACATTGTGACGAAATATAAGGACGAATTTTTATCGTTTCCAGCTGCAAAAATAAATCACCATGACTTCCATTCAGGCCTCGCGTACCATGTATTATGCATGCTGCGCCAAGGAGAAGCTTTGGTAGGTATTTATCCACAAGTGAATAGTGCTTTGTTATACAGCGGCATCATTTTACATGACATCGGAAAAGTAAAAGAGTTGAGTGGATCAGTCGGTGTCACATATACGACAGAGGGTAACTTACTCGGACACATTGTGATTGCTGCTGAAGAAGTGAATGACGCAGCACGTGAGTTAGATATTAACCGGGACAATGAGTCTGTATTGTTGTTGAAGCACTTGATACTTTCACACCATGGAAAACTTGAGTACGGTTCACCAAAAGTACCGATGGTACTTGAAGCAGAATTACTACACTTCATAGATAATATCGATGCACGCATCATGATGTTTGATAAGCACTTGAAAGGTGTAGAACCCGGTGAGTTTACGGATCGCGTATTTCCGCTCGAAAGTCGACAATTGTATCAGCCGAAAGTGGACGAATCTTTTACTGAATAGGATAAAGAAACCCCCGACATTGAAAAATGTTGGGGGTTTTGTTTGATATTTTAAATTTGCCTGGCGTGGCATTTCCCATACGGAATTTGGGGTCTCTGTGGAACGCCGTTTGTTGTTCCGCGTTCCCCGTACGGAATTTGGGGTGTCTGTGGAACGCCGTTTGTTGTTCCGCGTTCCCCATACGGAATTTGGGGTGTCTGTGGAACGCCGTTTGTTGTTCCGCGTTCCCCATACGGAATTTGGGGTGTCTGTGGAACGCCGTTTGTTGTTCCGCGTTCCCCATACGGAATTTGGGGTG
>JBGYPO010000161.1:0-15672 GCA_041838435.1 Aliicoccus sp.
CCGCAATTGTCCGGTGGCAATAGCGGAGAGGCCACACCTGTTCCCATGCCGAACACAGACGTTAAGCTCTCCAGCGCCGATGGTAGTTGGATGTACGTCCCGTGAGAGTAGGACGTCGCCGGGCACGATAGACCTTCCTGTTTAGGAGGGTCTTTTTTTGTTTTTATTTTTATCGTTTAAGAACCTCTTTCCTCATTTAAATCATGAATATTTTCAAACCAAACACAACTTCATGAAAACATGTTACACTCAATACCACAATAAGAACATGGGTGAACAGAATGCGTCTTATAGAAAAACTCGAATCACTTAATAAATTGCAAGCGATTTCTTTGCATGTACCTGGGCATAAGAATAATACCATTGGAGATTTGAACAGGTTGAGTGTTGTACACGATAAAACTGAGATTCAAGGTCTGGATAATCTTCATGAGCCTGAAGAGATACTCAAATCTTTAAATGATTTTGTTGCAAATAAATACGAGGGTTATGAGGCTCAAGTTTTAACAAATGGATCAACAACCGGTATTGTATCTTCATTATTAGCAGTGCAAGAGGAAGTGAATCGTTATATTGTCATTGGTCAAGCGCATAAGTCGGTCTATCATGGTATTGAACTGGCACAAAAGACAGTATTAGAAACTAACAGCCTTGATGATATTAACCTGCAATCTGGTGACGTCGTCATCGTTACTTATCCCACATACCAAGGGACAGTATATGATATCGAAAGCCTGATCAATCATATTCATAGTCATAAAGCGATGATTATAGTAGATGAAGCGCATGGTGCTCATTTTGATATTACATCGAACTTTCCAAAGTCATCGATGAATTTTAATGCTGACATTGTCGTGCAGTCTTATCATAAAATGCTGCCGGCTCTTACAATGGGTTCTGTTGTCTTTTCAAAAGATAAAAAGCGACATAATAAGTTAATGAAGTATATTAGCTATATTGAATCATCTAGCCCGTCATATTTAGTAATGGCCTCTATAGAACTTGCGCATGAATTTTATCTGAAGTATGACGATGCGTTGTTCTTTAGAAAACGATATCAGATTATAGAAGCAATTAAAAATACTGGATGTACTATCATAGAAATGGACGATCCAGTGAAATTAAATATAACGCATCCAGAGTATTCAAATTATGATGTGGAACAGGCGATGGTAGATGTAAATATATATCCTGAGATGACGACTGACGATGGTGTGTTATTAATATTACCACTCAGCCACGCAGGTGATTCATATCCGTATAATCTGTTGATGTCTCGTTTGTCAGCAATGCAATTCTCACAACTATATGCCACAGAGGTTGCAGACTATACGCACTTAATGAATAAGATATGCATTCAACATATTATCCCTTATCCTCCAGGCGTACCAATGATTCGTAAAGGACATGTAATTACAGAAGAAGATATAAAAAGTCTCATTCATTTAACACGGAATCGTGTTAAAATAGAAGGTATAAGGAATAATTTAGAATATTATAGAGATAAGGAACGTTGAATGTATGGGTCATTTTATTTCGTTTGAGGGCCCTGAGGGTTCTGGGAAAACAACTGTCATTGAAGGTGTAAAAGAATATTTATCCAAAAAGTATAACGTTGTAACAACGCGTGAACCGGGTGGAATCAGAATCAGCGAATTGATTCGGGATGTGCTACTCAATAAAGGTAATGAAATGGACGGCCGCACAGAAGCTTTGTTATTTGCAGCTTCGAGACGCCAGCATTTAGTAGAGAAAATCATACCTGCTCTTAAACGTGGTGATGTGGTACTATGTGATCGATTTGTCGATAGTTCTCTTGCCTATCAAGGGTATGCTCGTGACATTGGAGTAGACGGGATATGGTCCATCAATAAGTTTGCTATAGAAGATGTTATGCCTGATTTAACGATTTATTTAAAGTTAGATCCTGAAGCTGGTATTGAACGAATTTTATCGAATAAGCGTGATGATAATCGGTTGGATAATGAAAGTATACAATTTCATAAAAAGGTTGTTTTAGGTTATAATGAATTATCTGACAACTTCGACAATCGCATCAAGGTTGTGGATGCAAGTCAGTCAAAAGAACAAGTTCTTAAAGATACGATTTACATTATAAATCAATATATGATGGAAAGAGGTTGAGACAATATGAAGATGGTCATAGCGATTGTTCAGGATCACGATAGCCAACGTTTGTCGGATCGCTTAAGTAAAAATAATTATAGAAATACTAAACTCGCTTCTACCGGTGGATTTTTACGTGCCGGAAATACAACATTTCTTTGTGGTGTAGCAGATGACCGTGTGGATGAGTTGTTGAAGTTAATTGATGATACTTGTGGTAACAGAGAACAAACTGTAGCACCTGTAACTCCAATGGGCGGTAATGCAGACTCTTATATTCCATATCCTGTTGAAGTTGAGGTTGGTGGCGCGACAGTATTTGTCTTACCAATTGAGAAGTTTGAGAGATTTTAGTACCTATGACAACTATACCAGTTGAAACATTACTCGAACGTATCATACAAAATGATAAATTAAGTCATACGTATATGTTCGAGGGTGATTCCATTGAGACATTGAAGCGTTATGCTGAATATTTTGCGGTATTGATTCTTGGGGATACACCACACAACCGCACGTTAATTAACGCACGCAATCATCCGGACTATCAGTATGTCCGGACGGATGATGCAACAATAAAGAAAGAACAGATTGATGTGTTGGTGCGTCAAATGTATCATAAACCGATTGCATCGGACTATAAGGTTTATATTGTTGAAGCATTTGAAAAGTTAACGATTCAAGCAGAAAACAGCATATTAAAATTTTTAGAAGAACCACCGAGTAATACGATTGCTCTGTTATTAACGATAGATAAATCACAGGTTTTACCGACAATCCATTCCAGAAGTCAGCATATATATATCAAGGGCGAAGCAAGTGACCGAGAACCACGCTTGTCAAACTTGAGTGATGGACATAGACAAGTTGTTCAAACATTAGGATTAAATTCAATGCATGTAGAGCAGTTAGGTGATGGCTTTCCAGAGTTGCTCATACAAGCTCGTAAATTTACGCGTCATTGGTTAGAACAAGATCCGCACGCACTTATCGACCTTGTGTCGTTGCTTCAGCTCACATCAGAAAGATTTGAATATCATTTATTGTTACAAATTATTGATGGCATTGTGCGTCAATGTCTACATCAGACGATGACACTTCAGGTGTTTAAACCATTTAATGATATTGATATAAATGATATTAATCCGTCAATGAATGCTAAACAATTAACACGTATGTTAGATGAAGTTACGAGAGCCAACCAATTGATTACTTCTAATGTCAATCCGATGCTCGTGTTTGAAAGTATGGTAATTTCTTCGAAAGGTTGAGACATGCATGAGAATTATTACAGCAACATACCCGGACTTTTTACAAAATATTTATGTAGAAGCAACTGATGACAGCGTCGAATATGAGGATCTTATACTTGTTGCCACTTCACGTGGAAATGAGCTCTTAAAGGTGCTAAAAACACCGTATAACATATCTGAACAGGATATCGTAGAGACAGAGGGCAAAATGATTCGATTCGCTAGTGCGCATGATTTGAGCCAATACGAAGCGAATGAAAGTAAAGCAGATAAAGCATTTCAATATGCGAAACAAGCAATTAAAGATACGAATTTGGAAATGCACTTAGTGAATGCAAAATATACGCTTGACCAAAAAAAGTTAATATTTAATTTTACAGCAAGTGAGCGCATTGATTTTAGAGATTTAGTAAAAGTGCTTGCGAATAAATACCGCACACGGATTGAACTTAGGCAAATCAGTGTAAGAGATGAAGCAAAATATCTCGGTGGCATTGGTCCTTGCGGACGTGCACACTGCTGCTCAACATTTTTAGGTGATTTTGTTCCTGTGAGTATTCAAATGGCAAAAAACCAAGACTTATCACTCTCCCCGACAAAAATCTCGGGTGCGTGTGGACGTTTAATGTGTTGTTTGAATTTTGAAGATGAGTATTACGAGGATACGCGCAGGTCTATGCCTGACGTCGGTGAGATAATTGAAACGGCAGATGGACGTGGAAAGGTTATCGGCATTAATATACTAGATCTTGTAGTTAAAGTTAAATATGAAGATGATTACATACGAGAGCATCACCAGGACGAGTTACAAATGGCTAAAGAGGTGTAGTTGTGCGACAAGAACAGTTATTAAATCATATCGTGCAGCTAGAAGAAAAATTACTCAACATAGATCAAGATATGAAAGAAGTTAAAACTTCAGTCGTCAAATTAATAGAAGAAAATGTCACGTTAAGAAAGCAGTTGGAACACTACCACGAGGTGCATGGTGAGCCACATGAAACATCATATAAGGATAATACACTGCAAAAGTTATATGATGAGGGCTTTCATGTGTGTAATATACAATTTGCAAGCCACCGAAATGGCTCGGAATGTTTGTTCTGTAGAGAGTTTATTTCGGTTGAATAAGCGGCGATGCCGCTTTTTATTTTGCCTGGGAGGTGTCACATGATAAAACCACACGAGCGTATAGATGAATTATTCCGTGAAGAGATGAAAATTATCCAAAGTAAAGAAGTATTCTCCTTCTCAGTCGATGCACTGTTGCTCGCGAACTTTGTGACACTGCGCAAACGTGATACTATTATTGATCTGTGTTCAGGCAATGGCATCATACCGCTCTTGCTGTCACATCGTACTGACTCAGCGATTGATGCGATTGAAATTCAAGCGACACTTGTAGATATGGCGGAGCGAAGCATACTGCTAAACGAAAAAGAGGCTCAGATTAACCTAACTGAGGGTGATATTAATAATATTGCAGTGTATTATCCACATTCGACATTTGATGTGATTACTGTAAACCCGCCGTACTTTACCGAGAACCAACCGCTTAAAGTACAGAGCGCACACGCTTATGCACGCCATGAGATACTGACGACGCTTACACAGGTTGTTAAAGCATGTAAGTATTTAATTAAGAATAAAGGCAGGCTTTACATGGTCCATCGTGCAGAACGCAGCACAGAAGTGATTACAATATTACAAAATAACAATTTCAGAGTAAGTCGCATGCAGTACGTTTATAATGCACCAAACTCAAATGAAGCAATGTTTGTGCTAATAGAGGCGGTATTTCACTCTAAAGCCTACGTGAAGGTCTTACCGCCGTTCTATATCTATAATATCGATGGAGAATACTCAAAAGAAATGCTTGAGGTGTATTATGGCTGATTGTTATGTATATATCGTGGGGTGCAGTGACGATACATTGTATACAGGTTATGCCTTAGATGTTGATGCGCGTGTTGCAAAACATAATGCAGGTCTAGGTGCTAAGTACACGCGTAATCGAAGACCCGTGAAACTTCTCTATAAAGAGTCCTGCGCTTCAAAAAGCGAGGCATTAAAACGAGAATATGCGATTAAGAAATTAACCAGACTAGAGAAACTTGAATTGATTGGGAGGGAGAACGATGCACTTATACATCACTGGGACACCAATCGGTAATTTAGAAGATATGACATATCGTGCAATCAATACATTGAAGACTGTCGATGCAATACTATGTGAAGACACGCGGCACACGAGAAAGCTTACGACACATTTCGATATCGATACACAGCTCATTGCGTATCACGATCACAATAAGCTGGATGTAGAAGATAAAATTATTCGCGACATGCAAGCGGGCAAAACCTTTGCGCTCGTGAGTGATGCCGGGATGCCGCTCGTATCAGATCCAGGATTTGAACTGATTCGCCGTATGCAGGAGGCGAAACTCGAGTACAGCGTTGTACCGGGACCAAGCGCATATATATCTGCTGTTGTTGCTTCTGGTATTCCAAGCTTTGAATTTACCTTTTTTGGTTTTCTACCGAAAAATAAGAAGAAGAAAAGAGACAGGCTGGATGAAATTATGACGCATCGTTTTACAAGCGTTATATATGAATCACCACACAAAATAAAAGAAACAATGAAACTCATTGCTGCGATTGACGGCGAGAGAGAAGTGAGTATCTCCCGAGAAATCACTAAGAAATTTGAGCAACATGCACGTAGTACGGCGCAGGATATATACGCAATGATAGGTGAAGAGATAGCACTTAGAGGAGAGTTCGTCATTGTTATTAGAGGCTATGCGCACTCAGAAGTAGAAGAGTTCCGGACGACACCTGTTGAAGATGTTAAGCAATTAATCGAATCAGGATTAAAACCAAATGCTGCAATAAAAGAAGTTGCACAAGTACGAGGAATGAAGCGTCAGGATGTTTATGACGCATATCATAAAGAAGAATAAAAAACGGTTTAGGTATTCACTTAGGAATATCTAAACCGTCTTATATATTACTTAACTGTAATTTACAATTAAGTATTAGTCTTTTACGTCATTAAGTTCTTTCATTAGTAAGTCAGCACCTTCAGGGCTAACTGTTAATTTTCCTGAAAAAAGAGAGATTGGTTGTTCTGTTTCCTTACCAGTAACCGCACATTTTTTTCGGGAAGTGAACTTTTTAAGAACGACTAGATCTTCCTCGGTATAGATTTCCAGCTCATCCTTAACTTCGATATCCAATATTCTACGTAACTCAATTGGGATAACAATACGTCCAAGTTCATCGACTTTTCTGACTATACCTGTAGCTTTCATAAAGATTTCCCCCAAATTTGAAACAACTGTTTTTTATATCTATATAATAATACTTCTATAATTATATTACCCCAATATATTACATTAGTTTTGGAAGTCAATGAATAATAGTTTAAAATTCTATGAGAATTTTAGTAAATTGAAAAATTAGTGAAAAAGAGTTATCATTTAACAGATAATAGCATTAGGAGGCAACCGAGTTCATGGAAAATAATACATACTATATTACCACACCAATCTACTATCCGAGTGGTAAATTACATATCGGAAACGCTTATACAACAATTGCATGTGACGTGATGGCACGTTATAAACGCATGCGAGGTTTTGATGTGTTCTATTTGACAGGGTCGGATGAACACGGTCAAAAAATTCAAACAAATGCTGAAGAACTGGGTGTCACACCAAAAGCATACACTGATAAAATTGTTGCTGACATGAAGGTGCTTTGGGATAAGTTAGAAATTACACACGATAAATTCATACGTACGACAGATGAAGAACATAAAGAAGTTGTACAAAAAATATTTGAAAAGCTGCTCGCGCAAGGTGACATCTATTTGGGTGAATACAAAGGTTGGTATTCAATTCAAGATGAAGAGTTTTTTACAGAAACACAACTCGATAAAGTGTTTCGGGACGAAGATGGTAAGATGATCGGTGGTATTGCACCAAGCGGTCATGAAGTGCAGCTTGTTAAAGAAGAAAGTTATTTCTTCAAGATGAGTAAATATGCGGACCGTCTTTTAAAGTATTACGAAGATAACCCAGAGTTCATTCAGCCGGACTCACGACGCAACGAGATGTTGAATAACTTTATCAAGCCGGGACTTGAAGATTTAGCAGTCTCACGTACGACATTTGACTGGGGAGTACCTGTTAAAAGTAATCCTAAACACGTGATATATGTATGGATTGACGCGTTGACAAACTATATTTCAGCACTTGGATACCAAACAGATAATGATGAATTATTTAAAAAATATTGGCCCGCAGATATGCATATGATTGGTAAAGAGATTGTAAGATTCCATTCAATTTATTGGCCGATAATGCTGATGGCGCTTGACCTGCCTTTGCCAAAGAAAATACTCGGACACGGTTGGCTTGTAATGAAGAACGGCAAGATGAGTAAATCAAAAGGGAATGCGATATACCCGGATGATATTATTGAGCGCTATGGTTTAGATGCTTTGCGTTACTACTTATTGAGAGAAGTACCATTTGGCAGCGACGGTGTGTTCACGCCTGAAGCTTTTGTTGATAGAACTAACTTTGATTTAGCAAATGACCTGGGCAACTTGGTTAACCGAACAATTTCAATGATTAACAAATACTTTGATGGTGCATTGCCACAATACACAGGCGCGTTAAATGCGCTTGATGAGTCACTTGAGGCACTTGTTAGTGACGAAGTCGAGAAGTATGAGACTGCGATGGACAACACACAGTTTAATAGAGCACTTCAATCTATATGGACAATTGTCAGTCGTTCTAATAAATATATTGATGAAACAACACCCTGGGCACTTGCTAAAGACGTAGATAAAAAGCAAGAGCTCGCGAATGTAATGGTACATCTTGCTGAGAATATCCGCATCATTGCTGTGTTGTTAAAACCATTTTTACCTTACGGTCCAAAAGAAATCTTTAGACAACTTAATATTGCGGATGAATCACTTCAAACGTATGATTCTGTACTAAAGTATGGACAAGTTCAGGTCGCAGACAAAGTTACCGATAAACCACAGCCTATTTATCCGAGACTGGACACAGAAGAAGAGGTTCAACATATTAAAAGTTTAATGAAACCGACTGAACCTGAAGAAGAAGTTGAAGAGGCGCAGAACGAAATCACGATTGAGGATTTTAATAACGTGGAATTGAAAGTCGCAACAATTCTAGATGCAGCACCTGTTAAAAAGGCTGACAAGCTGCTTAAGATTCAAGTCGATCTTGGAGATGAGACGCGTCAGATTGTTTCAGGTATTGCAAAGTTCTACACACCTGAAGATGTTATCGGCAAAAAGGTTATCGTCGTTACGAACTTAAAGCCTGTAAAGCTTAGAGGCGAAATGAGTCAAGGGATGATTTTATCCGCTGAAAAAGGAAAGCAATTAACTTTAATTGCTGTGCCTGACGGAATTGAGAATGGAAGTATCGTGAAGTAAAGGAGTTTTATGATGTTAATTGATACACACGTTCATCTAAACGCAGATCATTACGATGAGGATTTAGATGAAGTGATAGAACGCGCACGCGAGTCAGGTGTCAGTCATTTTGTAGTGATAGGCTTTGATAATAAAACAATCGACCGTACGATGGAACTAATTGATAAGTATGAAGACGTGTACGGAGTGATTGGCTGGCATCCAGTCGATGCGATTGATTGCACTGATGCAGATTTAAAGCGAATCGAAGAATTATCGAGTCATCCAAAGATTGTAGGCATCGGTGAAACCGGACTTGATTATCATTGGGATAAATCACCTAAAGACATTCAAAAAGAAATATTTAAAGCGCAAATTGCGCTCGCAAAACGCGTTAATTTACCACTTGTTATTCATAATCGAGAAGCAACTAGCGATGTCGTTGAGATTCTTGAAAGTGAAGGTGCCGGCGATGTAGGTGGCATTATGCATGCATTTAGCAGTTCTCCAGAAATTGCAGACCGAGTGCTCAATATAAACTTCATGATATCTCTCGGTGGACCGGTTACATTTAAAAACGCAAAACAACCTAAAGAAATTGCAAAACATGTACCGCTTGATAGATTATTAATTGAAACAGATGCACCATTTCTAACGCCGCATCCCTACAGAGGCAAGCGTAATGAACCCGCATATGTGAAATTAGTCGCTGAAGAAATTGCAGCTTTGCGTGATATTAGTTTTTCTGAAGTTGCGAAAGCAACTTCAGAGAATGCACTTAAAATTTATAACATACCACACGTATAATTGTGATCGGTTAGTAGGAGATTTTTAATGGATAAACCAAGTATCCAAGAGGTCATTATCGTAGAAGGTCGGGACGATACACGCCGTTTAAAAGAAGTTGTTCAATGTGAGACGATTGAAACGAACGGTTCAGCAATTAATGAGACTGTGATGGGTGAAATAGCAGTCGCACTCTCTACGCGAGGCGCTATTGTACTGACAGATCCAGATTATCCTGGAAAACAAATTAGACATAAGATACGCAAGCGGTTTCCGGATATTAAAGAAGCATTCGTGGACCGCCGTCAAGCAAAAAGCAATAAAGGAAAGTTTGGAGTGGAGCACGCAGATGATCGAGAGATTTTGCGTGCACTTTCTATTGTCTTATCAAATGCGCCGAACGCACCTGATATTTATAGTGCGAAAGATATGAATCACTATAAGCTCTCAGGACACCCAAGGTCTAAAAAGTTACGAGAGTCTGTGTGCACTTCACTTGGGATTGAATACTCAAATGGTAAGGAACTGCGCAATAAACTCAATCGCTACCAAATACCAATTGACACATTAGAAGCGATTTTAGAGAAAGTAGGTGGAGAATATTAAAGATATCGCAACCCCGAGCCGAACGCATGAGATTTTAAAGAAACACGGCTTCTCATTTAAGAAAAGCTTAGGTCAAAACTTTTTGGTTGAGTCAAACGTGGTTCAACAAATTGTAAAAAAAGCGAACATCACTGAGCGCACAGGCGTGATTGAAATTGGACCGGGAATCGGCTCTTTGACAGAGCAGTTAGCACGGTCTGCACACCATGTTGTCGCATACGAAATAGATCAGCGTTTAATACCTGTTTTAGCGGATACTTTAAGTCCATATGACAATGTAACAGTAATTAATGAAGATGTACTGCAGGCGAATATTGGTGAAGCAATAGAGACAGTTCTTAGTGAATGTGAAGAAGTCATAGTCGTTGCGAATCTACCATACTACATTACAACGCCGATACTCATGCATTTTTTAGAATCAGGTTATGATATTAAACGCTATTATGTCATGATGCAAAAAGAGGTCGGAGAGCGTATTAGTGCATCACCCGGTTCTAAGAGTTATGGTTCTTTATCGATTGCTATAGACTTCTATACTGAAGCCCGGATCGTGCAGCAAATACCTAAAACAGTTTTTATGCCCCCGCCAAATGTTGATTCTATCGTGATTGAAATGGTCCAGCGAGACACACCGAAAGTTGATGTGGAAGATCCGGAGACATTTTTTAAATTAACCCGTGGTGCATTTGTTCAACGTCGAAAGACGATATTAAACAATTACCAAACAATTTTTGAAGATGGTAAGCAACTGAAATCAGAAATTAAAGTATTATTACAAGAAGCTGATATTGAAGAAATACGTCGTGGAGAATCTTTATCGATAGAGGAATATTATAAAATTTACACTGCATTTAAGATGCAAAAAACGTTAAAACTCAGTTAACATAAGCCTCCAGACCCTTCACATAATTGACGTTAAATTGACAAAATTGTTCGAATTTGATATAATGTATACATGTGAGGTGGGGGCATATGCCAAATAATATTCCAGACATCAAAAAGCTTCTTGAAAGTCAATTGGGTAGTCCAGTTTTACTTCGTGCAAACGGAGGGCGCAAGAAAATAATTGAAAGACGTGGGGTACTTACAGAAACTTACCCTTCGGTATTTATAGTTGAACTTGACCAAGCGCAACATAACTTTGATACTGTGTCATATTCTTATTCAGATATTTTAACGTCAAATGTTCAAATGACATTTTACAATGATAAGAATGAGGAAATATTTGCATAATGTACTACATAATCAACTACCTATCCCGATGATAGGTAGTTTTTTATTGTGGTATTATAGCAATTGGAGGTGCGCATATGGAAATCCCTGTACAAGATGTTATACGCACAAATTCAGATGATGTTATTCAGTTCACAGTGGGTAAACCATGTGTGATTCAAATGCCCTACGAATTAACTGAACGTGTAATAGACCGAATTGATAAAACAAAAATTACATTGCTTTCTGGGAAGTTTAATGGGTTTGAGAAGATGACAATTAAAGAGCACATAGAGTTTTATATAAAATGGTATAACAGTAAGAGCAAAACGACTGATTTATTACAACAGTTCTTTTTAGAAGAACATCATGATGTTAGATTAGCAAATACCTCAGAAGCACTGCAGCAGCGTATCGCAATGATTCAAGTGCTGCTGTCTGAAACAAAATATGTACTGGCTGTTGATCCATTCCTCAATATGACAAATGAGAATATTCGTCTGTTTCATTCTATGATGTCTACGTTAAATGACTTAGAACGCGGTCTAGTCGTAATCGTGACAAAAACTGAAGATGCGTTTCTTGTTTCTGAAGATGTTTATAAGCTCAATAACGAGGGGCTTAAACGCATTGTGACGAATGAGTCTGAGTCTGAAGAGCCAAGCTTACGTAAATTAAAAGCTAAAGCTGAAGATAAAACGATATTTATAGATGTTGCAGATATTGAATATATTGAAAGTAATGACGGCAAAGTGTTTGTGAATGTTGGTCGAGAGAAGTTTACTCTCAGTGAGACACTTACGATGCTGGAAAGTCAGTTGACCAATCAGAAGTTTTATCGCTGCCACCGTTCATATATTGTCAATTTGAACAAGGTGTCTGAGATAATTACATGGAGTAAAAATAGTTATTCTATTGTTATCGATAATTTAGACCAGACAAAAATACCCTTATCACGAAATAAATTCAATGAAATTCAAGATTTAATGGTACGTTAGTCGGTTATAACGGCATAATAACGGTACATATTAGCTAAAATAGGTACACTTTGTTAAATACAGCGTACACTTTAGCGATTTAATAACCTATTCTATATAAAAAGAGATACATCTCACGGTGATTGTATGACCGTGGGATGTTTTTTATTTATAGTTGATGTAGACAAGCAACACCACAGAAAATGGAGGTTATTCAAATGAAACATGCAATTACAGTGAAACAGTTAGAAAAAAAGTTTGGTGCACACCATGCGTTAAAGGGAATTGATTTCTCTATTAAAGAAGGCGAGGTATTTGGGCTGCTTGGACCGAGTGGTTCAGGAAAAACAACGACGATTCGTATTCTAATAGGAGAACTTGCGAAATCGGGCGGCGAATTAGAAGTACTAGGATATGGTCCAGAGTCATTTACAAAAAATGATTACTTAACGCGTATTGGTATTTTATCAGATCGAAGTGCGTTATATGAACGATTAACAGTTGAAGATAATCTTCAATTATTCAGACGGCTGTATCAGGTCGATAATGCAGAAATTGAACGAGTATTAAAAGATGTTGGACTCGAAAATGAACGCAAGAAGAAAGTGAAAGACTTATCAAAAGGAATGAAGCAACGTGTATTACTATGTAAAGCTGTGATGCATAAACCGGACGTAATGTTTCTGGATGAACCAACAAGTGCGCTTGATCCTGCGACTACAGGTAAGATTCATGAGTTGTTGGAAGATTTAAAAGCACAGGGTACAACGATTTTACTGACAACTCATGACATGGATGAGGCAACAAAACTATGCGATAACGTTGCATTGTTAGATGAAGGTGTGTTTAAAGAGTACGGCTCACCTGAAGCATTGCGTGATAAGTATAAGCAAAATACGATACACGTCACGTATCAAGATGGTAAGCGAGAAAAAATTGAGCGCACAGAGGAGAATAAAGACAGACTAGCAAGTTTAATAGTGGATGCAAGTGTACTGAGTATCAATTCTGATTATCCAACACTGGGTGAAGTATTTATTAAAGTAACAGGAAGGGAGCTTGTTTAACATGAATGTAAATAATATTAGTGCAATTTTCCAAAAGGACTTAAAGGATTTTTTCGCAAATTTATCATTATTGATTTTACCAATTTTACCAGTAATTATTGCTTGGTTATATGGGCAAACAGCTGAGACTGCGGGAGAAGCAATGCCTGTTGAAATGATTTATACAGTCATTGCCATGGCGTTTGCCGCTGTCATGTTTATTATGATTGCAACGATGTTTGCTGAAGAAAATGAAAAACATACGCTGCGTGGATTATTGCAGTCACCTGCATCAATTATAGATATAATAATGGGCAAAGTTGTTGTATCGCTTGTCGTGACTATTGTTTCTTTAGCAGTATCACTGGTTATAATTGACGGATTTCAAATACTTGGCTGGATAGACTATGTTGGTATATTTTTATTCATGATCATGATTATATTCTTAGGCGTTGCGGTTGGATTGATTGCTAAGAGCGTTGCCACGGTGAGTGCGTACTCACTGCCTGTGATGTTCGGACTTGTATTCAGTCCGTTAATTCATACTTTCGTTGAAGAAGGGCATATCTTAAGAACAATCGCTGACTTCTTACCGGTCAATGCGATGGTGAACATGCATCATGAGTTTTCTTGGGAATACATTTTAATCTTAGTCGCTTGGATAGCTGTAACTGCAGTATTTGCATTCATTGTAATTGTGCGTGCGAAAAAAGATGACTAAAATGATATACTTTTCTTAAAACAGTGGGGGCAGTAAGATGTGGCATAAAATTAAAGCGTCATTATATAGAGATACAAAAGAATTGTTTAGAAACATGACATTGCTCACATCTATGCTGTTGCCACTTTTACTCGCAGGCATGTTCCACTTTACAGTAGATAGTATTACGGTTGATGAAATCGAGGCTGGTTTGGTTGACCGCATGATGTTGATTCAGTCGTATCTTGTTATAGGAATCACTTTAATGAGTGTATTAACATTTAATATTACAACGAGTATGGCAGAAGAGAATGAAAAAGAGTATTTTCAACACTTCATTCATACAGAGAGAGATTATCAGGCGACGATATGGAGCAAGGTGATATTATATTCAGTTGTAAGTGTGTTTACACTCATTATTGTCATGATTATCTTTAATCCACCAGTGGCTTTTGGAGTCTATGATGTCATAGGTATAGCATGTATATTTATTGTCTTTATACTGCTCGGCATCGCTATTGGACTGACAGCAAAGAGCGTGTCACAAACATCTGTATTTATCATTCCGTTCATGATATTCATTGTTATGACACCAATGGCAGAAGTAATCTTTGGTGTTTATAACGAAGTGGCAATCTCGCTGCTTTGGTTTAATCTTCTTTACTTGAATATGATGATTTACGAAGGACAGGTTTGGCAGGGCATGCTAGGTAACGCCATATACATCGGGATTTCATTGTTGTTGGTCGTGTTTAGCTATCGTCATAAGAAACAGAAAATATAATAATAAGTGGATTGGCTTGGAAATCTTATGATTGAGATTTTTGAGCTTTTTTTGTTTGGGTATGATCGATTTTTTAAGGTGCGTGTGATTCGGGGCGGTTGTTTTGGCCGGGAATCACATTTGGAAGCCGTGCGTGTGATTCAGCACCGATTTTTAGACCGGGAATCACATTTGGAGACTGTCCGTGTGATTCAGCACTGATTTTTAGACCGGGAATCACGTTTGGAGGCCGTGCGTGTGATTCAGGGCAGTTATTTAGGTCGGGAATCACATTTGGAGACTGTCCGTGTGATTCAGGGCGGTTATTTAGGTTGAGAATCACATTTGGAGACTGTCCATGTGATTCAGCACTGATTTTTAGACCGGGAATCACATTTGGAAGGTATGCGTGCAACTCAACCCCCATATTTCGGTCTTGAGTTGCATTCGCAGTCTCCCCGTGCAACTCAACCCCCATATTCCAGTCTTGAGTTGCATTCGCAGTCTCCGCGTGCAACTCAGCCGCCATATTCGGGTCTTGAGTTGCATTTACAGTCTCTCCGTGCAACTCAACCCCCATATTCCAGTCTTGAGTTGCATTCGCAGTCTCCCCGTGCAACTCAACCCCCATATTTCAGCCTTGAGTTGCATTCGCAGTCTCCGCGTGCAACTCAGCCGCCATATTCGGGTCTTGAGTTGCATTTACAGTCTCTCCGTGCAACTCAACCCCCATATTCC
>JBGYPO010000162.1:0-11883 GCA_041838435.1 Aliicoccus sp.
CATTTAGTGTGCCACCGTGCAACTCAGAGGCAATTTTTGGAACTTGAGTTGCATTTCATGTGCCGCTGTGCAACTCAGAGGCAATTTTTGGAACTTGAGTTGCATTTCATGTGCCGCTGTGCAACTCAGAGGCGATTTTTGGAGCTTGAGTTGCATTTCATGTGCCACCGTGCAACTCAGAGGCGATTTTTGGAGCTTGAGTTGCATTTCATGGGCCGCCGTGCAAGTCAGGGCTGTTATTTTGGTCCTGACTTGCATTTAGAGAGCCCACCGTGTGACCCAGTACCGTTTTTTAGGCCAAAAAACACATTCAAACACCCACCGCATCTCCCATCACCGATTCTCAATCCAAAAACCGCATTTTAATCCTAAATAATATCTCCCTAAACATTTATAATTGCACTATCATTAAAAATACATTAAAATTGAAACACTAACTGTACATTTATACGTTAGCGCTACTATTTATAAGGGGGATATAACATGAAAAGAAGATTTATTGCCGCACTTAGTGCCACGTTTCTATTAACGCTTACTGTCGCATCGGTCAGCGAAGTTTCAGCTCAATCGGACGATACAATTACTCTCTCAATGAGAAGTGATGCCGCGACGCTCGACCCTCATGGAACAAATGATCAACCATCAGAGATTGTCAGACATCATTTATACGAACGTCTCTTAATCAGAGATGATGCAGGTGAAATAACGGGTGTACTTGCTGAATCATGGGAGCAGATCGATGATTTAACATATCACTTTGACTTACGTGAAGGTGTATTATTCCACGATGGCACTGACTTTAACGCACAGGTTGCTAAGGAAAACTTAGAGCGTGCGATGGACCCAGCAATTGCATCGGGTCGTGCATATTTACTTGACAATGTTGCTGAAGTAAATGTCATCGATGACTTTACTTTAGAAATTGTGACTGATGAAGTATACGCGCCAATGCTCTCTAACTTAGCGCAAGGTGTTTCGATGATGATGAGCCAGGCTGTCATTCAAGCAGATTATGAAAATGCTTTTGAAGAAGCTGGTCTTGAAATTACATTAGAGGAATACTACGACCTTCGTGCTGACGGCGGAGAAGAATTTGATACGGTGCTTGAAGAAGTTTCTTCATACTTAGGTCAATATTCTGAACTCAATCCTGTCGGTACAGCAAAGTTACAATTTGAAAGTCGTTCAACAGGTAGTGAAACTGTCTTAGTTCGTTTTGACGATCACTGGGATACGCCTGTCGATTTCCAAACAGCTGTGTTTAAAGTTGTGCCTGAACAAGGTTCTCGTATTGCAGAACTTGAAACTGGAACAACTGACTTTGCGATGGATATCGATACAACGAATATGGAGCGCATCGAGAACTCTGAAGAACTTTCACTCTTAAACGCTGTGTCACCTGGGGTTTTATACTTAGGATTCAATACAGAAGTTGAAATTTTAGATAATCCGCTCGTACGTCGTGCAATTTCACACGCAATCAACCGTGATGAAATTATCGAAGGTGTGTTCAGCGGCGTCGGTCAGGCAGCGAGAACACCGATATCAGAAACAATGTCTGGCTATACTGAAGACATTGAAGGAAACACATATGATTTAGACTTAGCATTAGAATTACTTGCTGAAGCTGGTTACGAAGACGGATTTGAAGTCGATGTAATCGTAAACTCTGCAGACCCTGAAAATATCAATACTGTGTTATATGCCCAAGAAGCACTTGCTGAACTCAACATAGATTTAATAATCAGCCAAGTCGAGTGGGCAACGTTCCTTGATATGGCAGCACAAGGCAGCCAAGAAATGTTCATCATGACTTGGACAAACTCGGCTGAAGAGTCGGATAATGCATTTACTGCAATGTTCCACTCAGAATCAATTGGCTCTGCTGCAAACCGCTTCCGTTACAACAATCCTGATATGGATGCTTTAATCGAAGCAGGCCGTGCTGAAACAGATGAAGATGCGCGTGCAGATATCTACATTGAAGCACAGGAATTACTGCTTGAAGATTCACCAGCAGTTTTCATCAGACATCCTGAGTACATCAATGGTATCCGCAACGAACTCACAGGTGTACGCTTGATTGCAATGGGTATCCCAGATTTAATGTATGCTACAAAAGAATAATTTTTGATAAAAAACAGACACGGCCATTCACAATTGTTGAATAGCCGTGTTTTTATACTTCAATTGTCATGCCTGGACTCGCCAACCGGACGTTCCCAAGGCCACTCGCTTTAGCTTCTTCAAGCAGCGCATTCACATCACCATAATGCGGTAAGTGCGTGAGTACTGTTTCATTTACACCCGCGTCCTTTGCTAGTTTAATACAATCCGTAATGTTCATATGCCCCGAACCCGCGCCATCAGCCCAACTATATAAACTACATTCCGTAATCAATACGTCCGCACCTTTACTAAATGCAATCAATTCATCAGATAAAGTCCCGTCAGCCGTATACACGATTCTTTTATCGGCAGTTGAAATCTTCATCGCAAATGTTTTAACAGGATGGTTCATTTCAAGAAATCGCACGCGCATCTCCCCGAATTTCAATACAGAATCTTCATTATAACTTTTAAACTTACTGTATTTAACAGAATCCGGATGCAGACGAGACACCTCTTTATAAGGCTCATGAATTGTTAAATTTAAATCTGTTTTCTTCGTAATCGTATTAATCAATCGTGAGAACATCATCACGCCAACGTCACTCGCATGATCGTAATGACGGTGCGAAATCACCATGTGACCGAGCGTATTCACATCTGTGTACTTGCCGAGATGCGTCGCAACACCACTTCCACAATCGAGCAGCACCTTCTCACCCTTGTGCTCAATCAAATAGCCGGAACACGGCCCGTCAACCTTCGGAAACCCGCCCCACATGCCTATCACTGTTACTTTCATATCTCTGCCTCCTCAAAGTAAAACGCACTCTTTATCAGTGTCTGCGTGTAGATGTTTTGAGGATTTTCTACAAGCGCCTGCATCGTATTCTCCTCGACTTTGCGGCCGTCCTTTAACACGAATCCGTAATCCGCGATTTCGTTCACCGCTGCTATATCATGTGAGATGAAGATAAAGTTCGTCTCGCCCTTTATCGTCTTCAACAAATCAATAATTTGGGCCTGCACAGATAAGTCGAGAGCAGAGACCGCTTCGTCACAGATAATCACTTTCGGATTTAAGATGAGTGCACGTGCAATACACACACGCTGTGCCTGCCCGCCACTGAGCTCATGCGGGTACTGATGTAAATATGATTCATCAAGGCGCACTTCATCAAGCAGCGCACGCACCCTGCTCATTGCCGCGTCACGTCCGATACCGCGCGCGTTAACTTTCAACGGTTCTAAGAGATTATCTTTCACAGAATAATACGGATGCAGTGAGTCTTTTGGACTTTGAAAGACAAACTGAATGTTTTTCCTGTAATCACGGTACTCACTCTTGTTCAGTGTTTTGACATTTTTCCCGTAATATAATATCTCACCGTGAGTTGGAGATTTCATATCACCAACAATATCAACCAGCGTTGACTTGCCGGAGCCGGATTCACCGACAATACCAACCGACTGGCCTTCTTTTAGCGTAAATGAAACATCATCGACAGCTTTTAATACTGTCTTCTTAGCATTCATACTCGGACGTATCATAAAATGTTTCGAGATATTTTTAGCTTCAATTAAGTTAACTATAGACCTTCACCTGCTTTACTTCAGAACGCGCCGCGCCATATTTTGGAATCAAGTCAACCAACTGCTCTGTGTGGGCATGCTGCGGTGCGTTAAACACTGCTTTTGTCGGCCCACTTTCTACAACATTCCCTTCGTAGAGCACGTAGCAGCGATCTGTGAAATACTGAATGAGCTTTAAGTTATGCGTGATAAAAATCATCGACACATTATGTTCTTTTCTAATTTTTTGTAATAACCGCATCACACTTTGCTCTGTGATACTATCTAAAGCCGTTGTTGGTTCATCCGCGATAAGGATGCTCGGTCTTGTCATTAAACTCATCGCGATGTTCACACGTTGACGCATGCCCCCACTGATTTCATATGGATATGACTCGAGCACGCGCGCGGGATCTTTTAATCCGACTTCTCTCATTAGCGACACCGCGCGCGCCAAAGCTTCGCGTTTATTACCGTAACCATGCGTGATATATGCTGCAGTTATCTGGTTTTTTATCCGGATGAGTGGATGCAGGTACGCCGTCGTATTCTGTGGTATATAGCCAATATGTTTACCGAGTAACTCGCGATACGCGTGCCCGCTGTACGTTCTAAAATCCTTACCCAATATTGTGTGCGCATCTGTCGTCACATCGAGTTCAGAACCGAGCACACCGATGAGTGACTTCACTGTAATCGTCTTGCCTGAACCGGACTCACCAAAGACGCCGACGATTTCATTGGGATTCAGTTCGAAATCTACACCACCGACCAGCGTATTCTTACTCTGTGTGTGTATCGAAAGATTTTCTACTTCAATTAACTTACTCATTAATTTCGACCCTTTCTGTGCACTAACCTGTCGTTTAACTGATCACCGATTAAATTAAATCCTAGTACTGTGACCATTAAGATAACGCCTGACGGCACTGTGAGATACGGGAATGTCAGCATGTATTGCTGCGCTTCATTTAACATAAGTCCCCAGCTCGCATTTGGCGGCTGGACACCAAGACCTAAGAACGATAATGATGACTCCGTTAAAATGGCACCACCAATGCTTGCACTGATTTGTGTGACAATTCTGGGTGTGACTGCCGGCAGGAAATGCTTGTAAATCATGCGGAACGGTCCGACACCATACGTTCTTGCCGCTTTAATATATAGTTCGTTTTGCTGTTCGAGCACCAGTGAGTACGACAGCCTTGCAAACACCGGCACCATAAATATTGAAATGGCGAGTATTGTGTTCCAGATACCCTCACCCATAGCCGTGACAAACATCATCGCAAGCAATACCCCGGGAAACGCCATCAATCCGTCAATCATGCGCATGATAAGTCCTCTAACAAATCCTTTAGAGATTGCAGCAAGTGCGCCTAAAAATACCCCCATGATTGAACCGAAAATTACAGACGTAATACCGATAAAGAGCGCGTATCTTGACGACACCATAATACGACTTAAAATATCGCGGCCGAATTGATCTGTACCGAGCCAGTGCGCCATGCTGGGCAGCTGCATGCGGTTTGCGACATTCATCGTATTTGGTGGATACGGGGTATAGACAAATGAAGTGATTGCCATAGCGACTGGAATTAACAGCAATATGATACCAATTATAAATAACACGTTATTCCTATTCATCGCTGCCTCCAATCTTCATTGTCGGATTCGCTAGACGGTACAGAGTATCTGTAATCATATTTATGATAATCACTGTACTGACGATGACAACGACGATACCCTGTAATAAAAATAAATCTCTTTGTTGAACCGCAACTAACAACAACCGGCCGAGACCCGGCAGTGAAAATATATTCTCAACCAGTATCACTCCGCTCAGTAACCCTGCCATCTGCATGCCAATAATCGTAAGCGGTGCAATAATCGCACTCCTTAGTGGATACTTAATAATCGTTTTTAACCTACTTATGCCATTCATTTTCGCAAGTAACATATAGTCCTGCTTTAAAGAAATTAACATCGAACTTCTGACAATTCGAATCATCGTGCCCATCAAGCCAATCGATAAAACGAATGACGGCAATATAATGCTCATTAAACTGTCCACAAAACCTTCTGATATCGGTGTATATCCCGATATTGGAAATATATCTGAACCTGCTGCGACATACACTAAGAGGAGCAGTGCGAGCCAAAACGCAGGCATCGCATCTCCAAGCTGCATCAGTGTACGCGCTAAAATATCTGGTAACCTATTTTGTCTCAGTGCAGCAACGACACCGATAATGATTGCGATTGGTGTCGCGATGATCAGTGACAACAACGCGAGCGATACCGTCACCGGCACGCGTTGCAGAATCAATGTGTTGATCTCTTCGCCGTATAAGTAAGAACGTCCCAAATCTCCTGAAATAAATGATGTGAACCACTCAAAAAACTGCGTGTACCAGGGCGCATTGAAGCCCATCGCCTCGCGCAGGGCTTCAACGTTTTCTGGTGTCGCTTCAGTTCCGAGACTGAGCAGTGCCGGGTCACCTGGTATCATCATTAAAATGATAAATGTCATAAAGGAGACTACAAAAATAACTGCTAAACCACTTAATATACGCGTAATAATAAAACGCATGTAATCACCTTAATTATTCGAAGTATATATTTTTAAGTTCTAAAATATCGATCGGGTATGTTTCAAATCCTCTTAAATTCTCACTCGCCACATACAATGAGATTGGCGCCTGTATGTATAACGCAGGCACTTCTTCAGCTAAAATTTCCTGAACTTCACCAAACATGTCTAAGCGCACATCCTGATCAAGTTCTGTCTGAACATCTGCAAGTAACTGATTCACTGTTTCATTGTTGTAGTTGAAGTAGTTTTCACTGCTCTCAGAGTCGTAACGTGCGAGTAATACATAAGGATCAAGGCGACCTGTATGACCAACAACTGTTAAATCATACTCACGGCCTGTGTAAATATCACTTAACCATACCGACCATTCCACAACTTCAATGTTCACGTTGATACCGATATTCTCGAGGCTGTCTGCAATGATCTGACCTGCATCCACATAGCTTTGGTAGTCTGACGGCAGGTACATATCGAGTGTAATATCGCCTTCAGCATAGCCCGCTTCTTCTAATACTGAAATTGCTTCTTCTGTGTTGTATGCATATGATTCTGCTAAATCTTCATATCCATTCAGTACCGGCGGGTAGTGTGAACCGATTTTCTCACCATAACCCCAGAATACACTCTCAATGATTAAGTCTTTGTCGACAGCTAAGTTAATTGCCTGTCTCACTTCCGGCACCGATAAAAATTCGTTCTCCAAGTTCATTGCCATCAGCTGAACCGCGTTTGATTGATTCTCTAAAATCTGGTAAGAATCGTTGCCTTCAAACTGTGTCACCAGGTCACCTGATACACCGACTAAGTCTAAGTCACCGCTTAACATTGCTGACGTTCTTGCTGTCGCATCCGGCATCATTGTAAATTCAACTGTGTCAATGTGCACTTCGTCAAAATAGCTGTCGTTTTTTGTAAGCGTCAGGTTTTGCTGCGGCACCCAATTCAGAAGTGTGTATGGACCTGTTCCAATCGGGTTGTTACGTACCTCTTCAACGTTTTCTTCCAACACAATTGCAGTCCATGGATAAGCAAAGTCAGAAGCAAGTGCAGCGTTTAAGCTTTCTGTTTGGAATTCGATTGTGTAATCATCTATAACATTGATTTCAACGATGTTTGCGAAATCATTTGCTCTTGGGCTTGTATCGGATTTTAGACGTTCGAATGAGAATGCAACATCATCTGCAGTGAGGTCTTCTCCGTTATGGAACTGAACACCTTCACGCAAGTTAAACGTAATCGTTAAACCGTCTTCAGAAATTTCCCAATCTGTTGCCAGGCCTTCTGTTAATTCACCTTCAGGTGTTACTTTAACCAACGTATCAAAGATATTGTTAGTAATTTGGAATGTAGATGCTGATGTTGTAGCGTGTGGATCCAAACCGTCCGGGTCAACACCAAGTGCCATGTTTAAAACTGAATCTTCCTGTGCAGAAGCAGTATACGCACCAAACATAACCCCGGCGATTAAAAGTGATGTACCAATTTTAGTTAAATGTTTCATAATATCCTCCATTAATTAAATGATTTATAATGCGCTTCTATCGATTCGATATTTTCTTTAATGCGCGTTTCCCCTAGCATCGTTAACGACTTAATCATTGCGTTACTGACTGACACTGCTGCTGTATAGGAATCTAAAAAACCATAACTAAATGTGCTGACTTCAAAATTTATATTTGATAATTCGCGCACGCGGCCATTGTCTTTATCAGTGATTGAAATAACGTAGACCCCGTGCGACCGCGCAATTTCAGCAAGTTTGAGCATCGTAGAATCATATCTCGGAAACGAGGTGACGACGAGCACGTCACCACTATTGAAATACGCTGCATATTCTGCAGATAACCCCTGCGGAATAAGCGTTGCGTTCCCGAGCATGTACTTGAATGTGAACTGCAGATGGTTCGACACACTCGTGCCCAGGCGCCACCCCGCGCAGTATATGTGATTTGCGCCGAGCAGCAGTTCAGCAGATAGATCGATTTCTGACTGTGAAATATTGGATGTCGATGCCATGATGTTTTCTGATTCTTGTTTGAAATGTTTGCCGAGCCAGTCTTCTTCGGTGAGCGCTGTCGTATTGATAAAGTTCCGGAGCGCTCTTTTATCGTCGTTTAAGAGATTTGAAATATCGACCTTAAAATCGTAATAATCATCGTATCCGAGCGTTTTTACTGTACGGATGACTGTTGCTTCGCTGACGTTTGTTGCTGCAGCGATTTCTCGTGCGGAAATATTATTCAGATTTTCTGTGTTGTAAATAATGTACTGTGCGACGGTTTGCATCGTCGGTGTCAACAGATGGAAACGTTCTTTAATGCGCTGACTTATTCCATTACTCATTGTCTTCAACTCTTTTTTAGGATTGATGGTAATGCTTCTATTGATTTGATGACTGTCACTGCATCATCCAGTTCTTCGATTCCTAACTTACCGTATGGATTGATGAGTACTGAATCCATGGCTACCTCACGTGCGCCAATGACATCATCGTAATAGTTGTCGCCGACGTATAAGCATTCTTTGCTGCTGAAGCCCGATATTTTAAGTGCTTCTTCGAATATTCTAGGGTCAGGTTTTTCGATACCTAATTTTGAAGAGATGATGATGGGATTGAAATATTGTGTCAGCGCGTTTTCTGCAAGCACAGCATCCGCCGTTTCATTCCAGTTTGAGATAAGTCCGAGTGTGTAGCCCTGGTCTTTTAATCCTTGTAATGTATTGTGCGTGAATGGGAAACATTGCCAACCCCGTTTTCGAGATTGATTTTTGTTTGGCGTGAATTCCGGGATATCTTTTAATGCGAGTTGCTCAAACAGATAGTCGCGGTACTGATTCATATATAAATCTCTACTTTTGCCTAATAGACCAGGATGTTCTCTCATGAAGTATTTATCTGCGAGATGAAAGGCATGTACAACTTCTTCTTTTTCTTTTGAGATATCTAACTGTTTCAAGTGATTCAGAAAATTATCTTCTCTTTCTGTGTAGACCAACGTGTATCCTAAATCAAAAAATATACATTTATAAATACAATCACTCCTCTAAGCGGTTAACTCAATCTTAGTAAATCATTATTTTTTATCGGTGAATTAAACGTAAAAGAATTGTAAAGTCATGATTCAATTCGGCACTTTCTAGTCGTTCTACGTAGAATTAATTGTTTAAATGCTTATGACAATGGTGGTTTTCGGGATGATTTGTTGGCAGAATCGATAAAAGTTTTGCGAACTACGAATTTTACAAAATTGTCGTGTTTTTTAGCAATTTTTAATTTTTTGTAAGAGAAACAGGGGGTTTTTATCGGTTTAGCCTGCAGTTTTTAAAAAACTGTAATTTGTAAAAATTGACTAAATAATATAAAGATAAGAGGAGAAAATTTATAGGAGGCAACATATGATCCGAACGCGATGCACGCACCATTTACAATTATTGATTTTACGAAAAAGGCTGGGTTTAGAGGGGGATGAACAGAAACAGCTTGAGAAGTACGAGCTTGGATTTAAAGGTGAAGTTGTATTTGATGGTTTGCTCGAGCCATACGTGTTGAAGAAAAATGTTTATCACATTCCTAACTTTACGTTTCATATGGGGACGGAGAAGAAAGAGATTCAGATTGATAACATTGTCGTTGCCGGTGATTGTTTGTATATATTTGAAGTGAAAAATTATCAGTTCGATTTACATATGGGCGAGGATAATCAGCTGGCTTTTGATAACGGGGAATCTTATAAGCAGTTATCCTCCCAGATGAATTACGAATATGAGGGTTTGAGGCAATTGATGCGCGGCTACCGTTATGAGTTCAAGATATATCCGTACGCGGTTTTTATCAATCCTTACCAGACGATTTATGGACTCCGAAAGGATAGTAATATTTTGGTGCACTCCAATGTGCGTAAGTTTTTGAGCCAGAATATGGTCGAGAATCAGTTTGTGAATGATGAAGTGCGGCAGTATATTTTGAAACATTTTTCGGCGGTGTCGAAACACGATAAGGATTATACGATTTCTGTTGATAAAATGCGCCCCGGCGTGTTTTGCCATGATTGCTGGGATCCGCTCGACCGTGTGACCCGCTATAATTACCGTTGCCGCGGTTGCGGTCGTGATTATAGCTGCAGCGAAGCAATCGAAATGCTCGTGTTGGAACTACGAACGTTGAACCGTGGGGCTGTGATTACTTCAGTTGACTTGAGTCGGTTGAGTGGTGGGATGTTTACTGGTTCGGCGGTCCGAAAGAAAAGAAAACTAGAAGAAATTATGTATTGATGTCAGAGTGCAACTCAGACCCTGTATTTTTGGCTTGAGTTGCATTTTAAAGGTCGTCATGCAACTCAGACCCTATATTTTCGGCTTGAGTTGCATTTGGAGACCCGCCGTGCAACTCAGACCCTGTATTTTCGGCTTGAGTTGCATTTTAAGCGCCGTCGTGCAACTCAGACCCTATATTTTCGGCTTGAGTTGCATTGGGAGACCCGTCGTGCAACTCAGACCCTATATTTTCGGCTTGAGTTGCATTTCAAGCGCCACCGTGCAACTCAGACCCTGTATTTTTGGCTTGAGTTGCATTTTAAGCGTCGCCGTGCAAGTCAGGCACGACTTTTTGGCCGGGAATCACACTTGGAGACCCGACGTGCAAGTCAGGCACGATATTTGGACCGGGACTTGCATTTGGAGACCCGACGTGCAAGTCAGCACCGATTTTTAGACCGGGAATCACATTTATAGACCACGCGTGCAAGTCAGCACCATTTTTTTGACCAGGAATCACATTTCACGACTTTTCCCTCAAACCAAAAAAACGAAGACAGCACAAACTGTCTCCGCCATACCAAAAAACACAAATCTAAACGCTATTTCACCTTCACCACACAAGACTGCTCTTTCAAATACTGATTCGCGTACTCCAAAAATACAGCCACTCCGTACTTCATCGCACTTTCATCGATATCGAATTCTGGATGATGGCCGGGCACCATAATCCCACGGGACTCGTTACGGATTCCCAACCTAAACATCAACGCTGGCACTTCAAACGTATAATACGCAAAGTCTTCGCCGCCCATGCTTGGGTTCATGTAAATCAACCGGTCTTCACCGAGCACCCGACTAGCAACACCGTCCAGCCGCTTCACCATACCGTGATCATTCTTCACCGGCGGATAGCCTTCGCGATAATTAAATTCAAACGTGCCGCCCATTCCGCCAACAATCCCGTCTAAATAACGCTCGATAATCTTCTGCACCGGCTTGCGTAAATCTGGATTTAACAAACGTACAGTACCTGATAAAGTAACCTTCTGCGCAATCGCATTCGGGTTGCTGCCACCATGGAACTCTCCCACTGTTATAACTATCGGCTCAAGTGGATTCAACTCGCGGGAAATAATCTGTTGAACGGTCGTCACAAACGTCGAAGCAATCGTAATCGCATCGGTCGACAAATGTGGATGTGCCGCGTGGCCGCCTTTACCCTCAATCGTTATCGTAAATCCGTCCGTACACGCATGTGCAATCCCGTCCGCAACCGTAATATTGCCGACCTCAGTCTTCGAACACACGTGCAGCGCAATAATCGCATCAACTGAAGGATTCTCAAGCAC
>JBGYPO010000163.1:0-12517 GCA_041838435.1 Aliicoccus sp.
AATCATTATTGTTAATGTTCAGAATATTGTGTAATGTAAGAATTGAATTTCTTTAAATAGATACATCAATAACGGAGGATGATTATGGAAACAAGAAAAGACAATGTAGTTGATAATTTCCACGGGACAGAAGTGGCAGATCCTTATAGATGGTTAGAGGATGAATCATCTGAAGATGTTAAGGAATGGACGGACAAGCAGCAGGAACGAACTAAAAACTATTTAGACAATATACCATTCAGAAATTTAGTCAAAGACAGCATCACCAACTATACTAATTTCCCTAAATACAATTCGCTTAAAAAGAAGGGTGAATATTACTACTTCTTTAAAAATGACGGTCTGCAAAATCAGCCTGTTTTCTATAGAAGTAAATCATCGGATTTAAGTGATTTAGAGGTGATCATTAACCCGAACGAACTTAACGATGAGGGCACGGCAGCGGTCACAAATATTTCTTTCAGTCCGGACAATTCAATGATGGCTTATGCAATCTCTTACAACGGCAGTGATTGGCAGGAAATCAGAATTAAGAACTTAGAGACACTTAAAGATTATAATGAACTGTTGGAGAAGTGTAAGTTCACGAATATCAGCTGGGATAAGGACAATAAGGGATTCTACTACAGCTGCTACCCGAATGCGGATGACTTTTCTTTAGCAGGGGGTGCGGATCTTAACTCGGTATATTATCACGTTGTAGATACGCCGCAGGTGGATGATGTGTTAGTTTATCAGGATGCGGAAAACAGTCAATATTCTTATGTCGCAACTGTGTCTGATGATGATAAATACATCATACTGAGCAGGTATTATGGGACTGAACTTAAAAACAATGTGTATTATAAATCGCAGGATTCTGATGAGGATTTTATCGGTTTAATTGATGATGGTGAGGGTTATTATTCTTACATAGCAAATGACGATGATGTCTTTTATTTCTACACGACGAACAATGCACCTAAGGGCAGGGTAATCGCTGTAGATATTACAAATCCCGGCAAGGATAATTGGAAAGAAATTATTCCCGAAGATAAAGACACGCTCTCCATTTTAAAAATAATTAACGATAAATTTGTCCTCACTTATTTACATGATGCATACAGCATAGTGAAAATTTTCAGCATGGATGGTACTGAAGAAAAACAGCTGGAACTGCCTGAATTCATCAGTGTGTATGAAGTGAATGGGGACAGGGAAGATACGGAGATGTTTATCGGCTATACGTCTTATGTCCATCCTCTAAAAATAGATAAATACAGCTTCGATAAGGACACGCTTGAATCTGTTACTGAGGAAGTAAAACATATAGATTCTGACTCTTTTGAGACGAAGCAGATATTCTATGCTTCAAAAGACGGTACAAAAATTCCAATGTTTATTACGCATAAGAAAGGTTTGGAACTCACAGGTGATGTGCCGACGCTGCTGTACGGCTACGGCGGATACAATGCGAGCATGACGCCAGCT
Organism: Aliicoccus sp.; assembly: GCA_041838435.1. Taxonomy (GTDB): domain Bacteria; phylum Bacillota; class Bacilli; order Staphylococcales; family Salinicoccaceae; genus Aliicoccus. The sequence continues at coordinate 1,471 of JBGYPO010000163.1, forward strand.
TACTCAGCATCTCAGTTAATGTGGCTTGAAGCGGGCGGGGTGTATGCTGTTGCCAATATCCGAGGCGGCGGGGAGTATGGTCAGGAATGGAACCATGCGGGTATTTTAGAGAAAAAACAGAATGTGTTTGATGATTTTATCGCTGCAGCGGAATGGTTGATTGACGCCGGTTACACGAAACCGGAGCGGCTTGCGATTATGGGTGCGAGCAACGGCGGACTGCTGGTCGGTGCATGCATTAACCAACGCCCGGATTTATTCGGAGCGGCACTGTGTCTTGTGCCGGTTGTGGACATTCTTAGATTCCATAAGTTCACGGTTGGTCGTTTTTGGACAAAAGAATTTGGCAACGCTGAAGAAAATCCGGAACATTTTGAGTTTATATATAAATATTCACCGGTTCATAATGTTAAGGATGGTACGCATTACCCGGCGACACTTGTTACAACAGCTGATACAGATGATCGGGTTGTGCCGCTTCATGCGAAGAAATTTGCTGCAACATTACAGGCGGCGCAGGCAGGCGATAAACCAATTCTGTTAAGAGTTGAAAAAAATGCCGGGCATGGACAGGGTAAACCGACTTCTAAAGTAATAGAAGAACAAACTGATTTATATACGTTTCTATTTAATGAACTCGATGTTCAGCCTGATTTGTAAATGCTGAAATTATAATATGTATTAAAAAATCCCAGGAAAATTTTCCTGGGATTTTTATATTTATGGTTTCATTACTACCTTAATACAACCATCATCATGTGACTCAAAAATCTTATACATCTTCTCAGCTTTCTTCAGGGCAACATTATGCGTAATGATGTCTGTTGGATCGATTTTACCGTTCTTCACCATCTCATACAGTTCCGGCATATAATGAATCGCAGGAGCCTGACCAGCTTTAACCGTAATGTTACGTGAGAATATACGGTGCATCGGATAACCGTTCGCAGGTGCGCCATACACACCAGTCAGTTGAATCGTACCGAACTTCTTGACCATCCGTGCAGCCATGATAATCGGGTCGATGGTGCCTATCTGTCCACCTATCGTCTTGATACGGTCTTTTGTTGTCATCTCACCATCCATACCCACACAATCGATGACGACTTCAGCGCCGCCTTTTGTGATTTCGTGAATATAGTCACCGATATTCTTAATTTCTTTATAATTATAAGTCTCAACATTGTTTGTGCGACGTGCATGATCTAGCCTTAACTGATTATGGTCGATGGCAATAACACGGTCGGCACCTTTCATCCATGCAAATTTCTGCGTCATTAGACCAATTGGACCTGAACCGAGTATGACAACTGTATCACCGTTCTTTACACCGGTGCTGTCAACACTCCAATACGCTGTTGGCATAACATCAGAGAGGAACAGCAGACTTTCATCTTCAAGCTCGCTATCTTCCGGAACGAGGAATGAAGTAAAATCAGCATATGGTACACGTAAATACTCTGCCTGTCCGCCCGGATAATTACCGAATATTTCGGAGTAGCCTAAGAACGCACCTGTGTCGAGATGGGGATTGGAATTGTCGCACTGGCTTTCCATTTCATTTTGGCAGAAATGACATTCACCACAACTTACATTGAACGAGATGACAACGCGGTCACCGACTTTTCTATTTTTAACGCCAGGTCCGACCTCTTCCACAATACCCATCGGCTCATGACCAATGATGTAATGGTTAGTGATTGGGATGCTCTTACGTTATAGATGAAGATCCGAGCCGCATATCGCAGTCGAGGTGACTTTAATAATCATATCCGTATCGTCTTTAATCTCAGGCGCCTTCATCTTTTTGACTTTGACCTTGTTTTTCCCTTGTATGGTTACAGCTTGCACAACAAACACATCCTTTAAGAGATTTTTCTGTCAAATTCCCGTTAGGCGTAAGTCTCAAACATTGGTGACGTTGACGTTTATCTCAGAAAAATAAAAATATCCCAGAAATTTTATTTCCCCGGATACTTTTAAAGATTTATTTTGTATTGAATTTTTTAAGGCGTGCCAACGAGCGTTCTCGTCGGCACGGTGAATGGTATATCGTGACAACGAGCGTTCTCGTCGGCACAATGAAGGGTGTATCGAGCCAACGAGTGTTCTCGTCGGCACGATGAATGGTATATCGAGCCAACGAGGATTCTCATCGGCAGGATTAAGGCTCTCTCGAGCCAACGAGGATTTCATCGGTCAGATTCATCACGCATCGCTCTTAACACCGCACCCCGTGCGCCTTGTTGATTTTCAGCTTGAGATATAAACATACGGTCCAGGATGTGGGCTTGGTCTGGCAATAATAGCTCACTTAAATACTTCTTAATTGTTTCTAAGTACTTTGGATTATGCGTAATGACACTTCCACCAAAGACGATTGTGTCTGGGTCTATAATCGAGTTCACTTGATAAAGCGCAACACTCATTAATTCTGCAGCAGTATTCACTATTTCTTTAGCATTGTCATTCTCTATATAGTCTCTAAACAGATCTTTTGTGGTTAGCGTATCATCACCAGTCGCATCTTGATACCATCCTTCAAGCGCAGGACCACTCACAATTTTTTCTAGACGTTTGTATTCTCCATTATGCTTAAAGAACGTCTGGCCAAGTTCACCAGCAAACCCATTTCCTCTTATTATTTTCCCATCAATGATAGTAGTGATCGCAATACCTGTGCTGATCGTGACATAGATAAATGTTTTCGATGCATCCACATTATGCCACTCATTAAACGCTGCTACAGCAACATCATTATCTATTGTGACACGTGCGTTACCGAAGCGTTCTGATATTCTTTGTGACACAGGGAAATTCGCCCAAGGGATATTACTCTGATATACGGCGATTCCCTTATCAGAATCTACAAGTCCTGGTAAGCCAATCCCGATTGCATATATATCTTCGTTATTTAGGTTATTCCTTTTAAGAAGTGTTTCAATGGATATAACAACTGATTCAAATAAATACTCAGCTGATCTAGTATCTGTTTTAACTTGATAGTTCCCGAGAACTTCTTTATGTTCATTCATCAATATACTTAGTATCTTCGTACCACCAATATCTACACCAACATAGTACTTCATATGTAAATGACCTCAAATCTAATGTATTACATACATTGTATGATAATAATTGCTTCATATAAAGTAAATCATAGAAAAATACATAAAAGGTTATAACCTCTTTCTAATATTAATAAAGATATCACTCTGATTTTCTTCTCTCGTGAATGACATCATTACTGCTTTATATATGGGGTATAGAGTAAGACATCAATAATAAGCTGTCAGCAAATACCAGTAACCCTGATATGAATTCTAAAGACCATCGCTGTCATTTATACTTATCTTTATCAAAAAAATAGATTGATATGTATAAAGTCTGCTTAAAGAATTTTTCTGATCAATTTAAATTAAACAAAAAGCTTGCTTGGTGGTAATAGATGATGCTATAATTAACTCGAATTCGAGATAAAAAGGAGCGTTTATAAATGACAATTGAACTTTTAGGACTACACCACGTAACAGCAATGACAGATAGCGCAGAAAGAAACTACAAATTTTTTACAGACGTACTGAGCATGCGCTTGGTAAAGAAAACAGTTAACCAGGATGACATACAGACATATCACACATTTTTCGCAGACGATAAAGGGAATGCAGGAACGGATATGACATTTTTTGATTTCCCGAACCAGCCACAGGGTATACGTGGTACAAACGCAATTACAAGAACATCATTCCGTGTACCAACAGATGAAGCGTTAGAAGTCTATAAAGCACGTTTTCTAGAATTTGATGTGAAACACGATGACATTGAAACGTTATTCGGCAATAAGATTTTGAAGTTTGAAGAATCAGATGGCCAGCGTTACCAGTTGATCAGTGATGAAAACAACACTGGTGTTGGGGCAGGAGAACCTTGGAAAAATGGACCAGTTGATGTGGCACATGCGATTTACGGACTTGGTCCAATTGAAATTACAGTGAGTTATTCAGATGAGTTTAAAGAAGCTTTAACTGAGATTTATGATATGAGAATTGTTAAGGAAGAAGCAAATGTGACGCTGTTAGAAGTTGGAGAAGGCGGAAACGGTGCACGCGTTATCCTGCGTCAGGATGACCAGACACGTCCGGCGATGCAGGGTTATGGTGAAGTACACCACGTTGCGTTTAGAGTGAAAGACAGCGAGGCACTTGAAGCTTGGCAGGAAAAGTATAAAGAGAAGCGCATGGGTAACTCAGGCATTGTCGACCGTTTCTACTTTGAAGCGTTATATACAAGGATTGGTCATATCTTAATTGAGCTATCTACAGATGGACCAGGATTTATGGGAGACGAACCGTACGAAACACTTGGTGAAAAACTAGCGTTACCACCATTCTTAGAGCCAAAGCGTAAAGAAATTGAAGCACAAGTCAGACCATTCGATACGAAAAGGAGCAAATAATAATGGAGTATATCTTTAAAGATGGTAACAAAGACCGCGTACTTATTACATTGCACGGAACAGGCGGGAATGCAGAGGAAATTGCGAACCTCGGACGCGCAATCGATAAAGATGCGGCGATTATTAGTGTGAACGGGGAGGTATTGGAACAGGGTATGCGACGTTTCTTTAAACGTCACGGTGAAGGACAGTATGACATCCGCGATTTAAATGATCGTGGTGTGCAATTGATGGATTTTCTTAAAGAGAAAAGTACGGAATATGAATTTGATTTAGAGAAAGCTGTACTTGTTGGATTCTCAAACGGTTCAAACATTGCTATTAACATGTTGCTAAAAGAAAGATCACCGTTTAAGAATGCACTATTATTCGCACCGTTGTATAATGTAGAAGTTGATGAAAATATCGATTTATCTGGTGCGAATGTATTTTTATCAATGGGAGAAATGGACCCGATTGTGTCGAAAGAAAACAGTGAACACGTCATTTCTATATTTGAATCCAGAGGTGCAAATGTAGAAAAATTCTGGGTGAACTCTCACGAAGTAACTGGAGAGGGAATTCAGGCAGCACAAGTATTTCTATCTAAAATGTAAAGAGGTGCGCGCGTGGATGTAGAAACGTATTTAAAACAGTACAGCAAAGAGCAGCAGGAGTTTTTAGAGAACATCTTGGAGTGGGTTGACGGGAATTTTCCAGAGCTCGAACTGGAGATTAAATGGAACCAGCCAATGTATGTCCATTCTGGCACGTATATTATTGGATTTAGCTTATCAAAAGCCCATGTATCCGTGTCACCAGAACAACACGGCATGGAAGTATTTCATGACAAAATTTCAACGGCTGGCTACTCACAATCGAAAATGCTCTTTCGCATTAAGTACACTGAAGAAGTGAATTACGAATTACTGCGCGAGATGATTGAATACAACATTAAAGACAAAGCCGGATTTACGAAGTTCTGGAGATAACTTAATGATCCGTGCGTTTCAATCCTAATAGGAGGCGAACGTGCGGATTTTTATATTATTTGGGTCACTGTCGATTCACAGTGACCCAATAGATGAGTGATTGGGTCACTGTCGATTCACAGTGACCCAATAGATGGGTGATTGGGTCACTGTCATTTCACATTGACTCAATAGGTGTGTGATTGGGTCACTGTCATTTCACATTGACCCAGTAGGTGTGTGATTGGGTCACTGTCATTTCACATTGACCCAATAGGTGTGTGATCGGGTCACTGTCATTTCACATTGACTCAATAGGTGTGTGATCGGGTCACTGTCATTTCACATTGACCCAATAGGTGGGCATTTGGGTCAATGTCGTTTCACATTGACCCAATAGATGGCTTTTTTCTTCAAAATAAAAAAATCGCACACTTCCACGAGGGATGTATACGATTTTTATTAAGATTTATGTTATTTATAAATATAAGCAAGCACTTCAACCGCTTGTTCGATTGTTTCAACTGTTACATTCGCTTTGTTCGACAATTCTTTCATTGCGTGAATATGTTCTTCAGGGCGAACGATAATTAATGGTTTACCGAGATTAATTGCTGTTGTTGCATCCATTGCTGTATTCCACTGTTTATATTTTTCACCAAACAATGCGATGACAACATCTGACTTTTCCATCAACACAGTTGTTCTGAAGTTGTTGATGGCACTGGCTGCGTCGTCTCTGAAGTAATCATTTGGTTGCTTGCCTAAAATATTCTCTCCGATATCATCGGACAAATCATGCTCTGTTTGTGGGTGGACAAATTGAATTGGCAGTCCTTTTTTCTCTGAAGCCGCTTTTACATCTTCACGCCAATCTCCATGTACATGTCCAGCTAAATATACTGTTAATTCCATTGCACAATCATCTCCTATTATTTAGTATGTAATATTAATAATCATCTTCCCTATATGTTAAAATAAAAACATCAGAAGCAACGGAGGAAAGTAAATGAGAGTCGCTCTATTTGATTTTGACGGAACACTTTATCCGGGTCAAACATTCGATGTGATGTTACGTTTTTTAAAAGAGCACCCTAAATATAACACACATTATCGCAAGTTCATGTCGCGCTTCAGAATGATATATATCGCATATAAATTAAAGTTGATCTCGAAAGACAATATGAGAGCATCTGCGATGCAACATTACATCTATACGTTTAAAGGGAATACGAGGTCAGAGGTACTCTCTTACTTTAAAGAACTTGCAAATGAAATTAAGAAGGATCTTTACATACCTTTAACTGATAAAGCGAAGCGTTTCAAGTCAGAAGGTATATATACAATGGTCATTTCGGGTGCATATACGGAGTTGCTTGAAGCAATTTTCGGCGATGCATTTGATCATTTAATCGGTACGGAAATTTCTTATAAAGATAATCATATTGATACGACAGTATCACTTACGCATATGCAATCTGAGCATAAGGTAACGCATATATATGAGCACTTGGATGGTAAAGCGGTTGATTGGGAGAATAGCTACGCGTTCTCAGATAGTATTACAGATTTAGATATGTTAAATCTTGTGGGTAATGCTTATGTGATTCAGCCAGACGAAGCGCTTCTTGCGCACGCACAAAAACAAAGATGGGAGATTATGACAAATGAGTGAAGTTAATATACTGAATATTACAGAGTCGGATTTATATCCAACAGAGCGTTTTGGACCGCGTATAATTGGGACAATGCTTTATAAATTGGGTGATGAAACTGCATTTAGAACAGCATACATTTCAACGAATGAACGATTAATCATGAATGCAGATATGAATGGTGAACTCTACACACGTGTGTTTAGTTATGCAGATATCGAAGCAGTGACATCCGAGAAAGAAAGCATAATTATTACCTTTAAAAACGGCATGAGATTTCCGATGGTTGAAATCGTAGATGGTGAACCTGAAGTCTTCATAGATTTTATCAAAGAACGTTTATAAGGTGTTGCAGGGGTTTTATTAATTGTATAATGGAATGATAGACATATATGGAGAAAGAGGAGAAAAGAATGGCGGATGTTAAGCGGAGTAAAGAAGTAGTGCTCATTGGCGGCGGTATTATGAGTGCGACACTAGGTACATTGCTTAAAAAGCTCGACCCGAACATTAATATCACTGTGTTTGAGAAACTCAGCGGGCTTGCGATGGAGAGTACAGACGCTTGGAATAACGCGGGGACAGGACATGCTGCGTTATGCGAGTTAAACTATACGAACGAGTTGCCGGACGGGACGCTCGACGTATCAAAAGCACTGAAAGTCAATGAGCAGTTTAACGTTTCAAGACAGTTCTGGTCATCACTCGTTAAAGAAGGCTCGATTGATGATCCAGCAGCATTTATTAAATCAGTGCCACACTTAAGTTTTGTTGTAGGCGATAAAAATATTGAATTCTTAAAAAAGAGATATGATGTTTTAAAAGCATATCCAACATTTAATGAGATAGAATTCTCAACAGATAACGTCACGCTTGGTAAATGGTTACCACTGATGATGGAAGATCGTAATCAGCAAGCAGCGGTTGCAGCGACAAAAATGGAGCAGGGTACAGATGTGAACTTTGGCGCTTTGACGAGAAAGCTCTTTGAATTACTTGAAGCAGATGGTGCGAATATCTATACAGAGCACGTGGTCCAAGATCTAAAACAGAATCGTGACGGCACATGGCAGATCAAGGTCAATGATTTGAATACTAACAGCCAAAAATATGCGACTGCTGATTTTATTTTTGTTGGAGCAGGTGGTAATGCATTGCCACTGCTACAAAAGACTGGAATACCGGAGTCTAAAAATATCGGCGGGTTCCCAGTAAGTGGTTTATTTTTAAAGAGTAAGAACCAAGATCTTGCTGTTGCGCATTCTGCGAAAGTGTATGGTAAAGCAAAAGTCGGTGCACCTCCGATGAGTGTGCCACACTTAGATACACGCTACATTGATGGAGAGTCTGTATTATTATTTGGCCCATTCGCAGGCTTTACACCAAGGTTCTTAAAAACAGGTAAATTGCTAGACCTCCCTGCGTCAGTAAAAACATATAACTTATTCACTATGCTCTCAGCAGGAGTCAAAGAGATGGGACTTACAAAGTATTTGGTGCAACAATTAATGTTGAGTCATAAAGAGAGAATGGATGACTTGCGTGAGTTTATCCCATCAGCAAAAGATGATGAATGGGAAATTATTAAAGCAGGTCAACGTGTTCAAGTTATTAAAGATACAGCAGATAAAGGAAAAGGTACATTGCAATTTGGAACTGAGTTAATCACAAGCCAAGACGGTACAGTTTCTGCGTTGCTTGGCGCATCGCCAGGTGCGTCTGTAGCAATTTCTGTCATGCTTGAACTTGTACAAAAATGTTTCCCGGAAATGTATCAGGACAGCGCAGAAAAGATTCGCGAGATGATTCCGTCTTACAGAAAAAATTTATATGAAAATGAAGATTTATTTAACGAAATGATGGAAGATACTGCTAAAGTTCTTCGTCTAGCTAAATAAATTAAAATAAACATAGCGATACATCAGTGGTGTATCGCTTATTTTTATGCGTTATATTAGCGGTATAACATAAAAACAACGGTGTCTTACATATAAAAATAGAAATTATGCTTAAATAACGTTATAATGGTGAATGATAATTAAAAATTACGGAGGACGTTTAATGGAGACGAATAGTACAATTTTTTACACAACTGCTCAAGTAACAGAAATGGTTGAGCTATCTGATCAAAACGTCAGAAAATATGTTCGATTACTGGAAGATAGAAACTATGAAGTCGCTAAAGATGAACATAACAGACGTTTATTCTCAGGTGATGATGTGGCAATTTTACAAGAATTAATTATACTTGCTAAACAACCCGGCTATACATTAGAAACAGCAGCTGACCAACTTGCAAACAGTGAGGCAAACAATGTAGTAAATGCGCAGCCCCGCACACCTGCTGTTACTTCAAGCAATGAGTTTGCGGAGTTGTTGACATCAGTTGTTCGCCGCATGGACGATATGCGACACGAACAAAAAGAGTTAAAAGAAAAGATGGACTTACTCATCAGTAAACTTGAACAAACATCCTCAACATTTGAAAAAAGTATGATTACGCATGAAGAGAAAAAAGAAGATAACGAAACTGTCGTGAAAGCAACAGAGACGGTTTCAGAAGAAACTAAAGAAGATTCTGCAGACGTACCTGCTAAAGAAGAGGCAGCGGATGCTGTACGTGAGGTAAAGACAGAAGAAACTGTTGAAGAACCAGCGAAAGAATCTAAAGAAGAAACTGTTGAAGTTAATGCAACAGATTCAAATACAGAAGATGTTAAAAAACCTGAAGAACAAACAGATGAGAATTCAGATGAATCACAAATGTTTGAAGCAGATAAACGTCAAAACGAGAAGCGCATTGATATGACAACTTATGAAACTAAATCACCAGAGCAAAATTCTCAAGAAGAAGCTCCAAAAGAAGAAAAAGGTGCGTTTGGTAGATTCCTGGACTTTCTAAAAGGAAAATAATCAAAGTATAAAGGACCGAGTGTATGATAAATAAAGCATGGTTTCAAACCGCGACAGCAATTGTCATGACATTGGTTATCATCACGTTGGTAATGAACGTGAGTGTTATATTTGAACCACTTGCGACAGTACTGAATACTATTATTATTCCTTTACTGGCGGGTGGGCTTTTGTACTACATCACCATGCCGATTCAAAAGTTTTTAGAACGAAAAGGAGTCGGACGTGGCTCCACTATCTTTATCATCATGGTGATTGTCATCATGGTTGCTACAGCATTATTTATGATTATTGCGCCGATGATCATTACCGAGATTCAAAAATTCCTTGCACGCTGGCCGTTGATTCAGCGTGACATAGCGGTTTTTTTCGATTTTATTGTTGAACAGAGTGAACAACTGGATTTAAATATTGGAAACCCAGTCAATGAACTTATCGATAGAGGTTTATTTGTCTTGGGACAGATTACAACAAACTTTTTCACGATTGTAATCAACGCTGTCAGTGTGCTATTAACTTTGATCCTGATACCATTCTTTTTCTTCTTTATGCTCAAGGATCATGAAAGATTCATACCGACAATCACACGACCGCTTCGTGGTAAGTTTAAAGGCTTCATCACAAAGCTATTAAATGATATCGACTACACTTTATCCGCGTTCGTCCAAGGTCAGATTATTGTGAGTATCATTTTAGCAGCGATGCTCTACCTTGGTTATACATTGATTGGATTAGAGTATGCGTTACTACTTGCTATTTTTGCATTGTTTATGAACGTGATACCGTTTATTGGTCCATGGATTGCATACTTCCCGGCAATGATTTTGGCGCTGATTCAGGACCCGATTCTAGTTGTTGGGGTCAGTATCATTACACTCGTTGCCCAACAAATTGACGGAAATATTATTACGCCAAACGTTATCGGTAACACATTGAAACTGCACCCGCTCACAGTCATTACGATTGTGCTTGCAGCAGGAAATATCGGCGGATTTCTGGCGATGCTCATCGCAATTCCATTTTATGCTGTGGTGAAAGTGATTGTCGTGAACATCTACGAATATTGGGATGAC
>JBGYPO010000164.1:0-4380 GCA_041838435.1 Aliicoccus sp.
CTAAGACCGCGTCCGCAATCGCACCACCACCTAATTTCTTATGCCATTCAGATGAAGACATCTGTGAACACAAAATTAAAGATTTTCTCTCACGACTACGTAGTTCAAACACTTCCATAAGATATTTTTGTTCCTGTTCTTTAGTCGATGTTAAAAGAAAATCATCAATCACAAGTACATCTACTTTCATGAGTTTCTTCAATAATTTGTCTAGGTTTCCATGAAATTCAGCTAAATCAATATCATTTAATAGTTCGGTCATTCGATAATATTTACCAGTAAACCCAGATTCAATCGCATGATTGACCAAAGCATTCGCTAAAAAACTTTTACCCGTTCCTGTTGCACCCTGAACAATGATATTTCTGTGATGATGAATATAGTTGTTGGTTGATAGTTGTTCAATACTTTCTTTATGTAAGCCTCTGCGGGAATCATAACGAATGTTTAAGAGTTGTGCTTCTTTATGGGACAGTGTAGCTTGTTTTCTATAGCGTTCAATACGGTTGTTTTGTCGGATTAAATATTCTTCATTGACGATTATTTCTAAATAATCCAAAGGTGTCATCAAGTGATTCTTTTCAGACAAATACAGGCTGTTCAACTGATCTGCCATGGCGGTTAGGCGCATTTCACGCAACTGATGGATAATTGATTGTAGGCGATGTTGATTATTCTCCATAATATTCAGCACCTCTCAAAAAGGATTGTTCCGGAATTTCTGGAGTGCTAGAATTTAAGTGGGACGTGCCTGTATTCAATAACTGTTTAATGAGTCGATAACTCAGAAACGTTGTACGTTCTAACCCGTGGTGGCAGGCATCATTCAGGGCGGAATCCGAATGTATGTCTGCCAATTTTAATAATGCATGGACTCGCTTGTAGTGTCTTTGTTCAGGGCCTTCTGAGAACATTTTTTCAACAACTATATAAACGTTCGGTCCGATGTGACGCGCCCATTTCAAATAGCGCTGACTATTCCATTCACCATGTGTCGCGCTATCTTTAGGTAGGTGTTCCGCAACAGTGGTATATCCGCCAGGCATCTTGCCTAGGGTGTGATGTTCGCATAACATTCGATCTTGATACCAAGCTTGAATCTTTTCAGCATAAATTTTAAGTTTAAGTGTGTGACTAATATATTGATACGGTACAGAATAATAATGTTTCTCAAAGCTGATATGGGAATTGTTATAAACTTTTACTGTTTTATATTCACAATACTCAAAAGGCTCGGTTGGTAAGGATTGAAGAACGAGTCGTTCTATATCATTAAATATAGAAAAACGTGAACCTGGCTTCTTTTGAAACGACTTCTGATTGAAACTATCGAGTTCTTTTCTTAAATAATCATTGTAATCATCTAAACCAAAGCACTGATAATTACGCATACGTGCAATTATATTTGTGGTTAAAATTTTGACGGTATTTTCAACGGAGGCCTTATCTTTTGGTTTAGGGACACGTGTCGGTAAAATAAACGTGTGATAATGATTTGCCATAGATTCATAGGTTTCATTAATTTTGAGTGTAGTGCGCGTGTGTTTCGTTACCCCCGTTTTCAAATTATCAGGGACTAGAACAGTTGGCACACCTTGAAAGTATTCGAACATCTGAATGTGCGCATTAATCCAACTTTTTTGCTTCATGTCATGACAGCCCAAGGCAAACCCATACCCACTGAAGGGCAGCACTGCGACAAACAAATAACCGTATATGATTTCTCCAGTGTGAGGATCAATCCATCGTATCTTGGTTCCAGCCCAATCGACTTCCACACGCTCTCCAGCTTTATGTTTTATGACGTGTGTGAATGACTTTTGACTTAAATATTCATTAAAATATTTTTTAAACTGCGTTAAACGAAAGTACGATTGGTTATTATGTCTACATGCATCCACATACTCTTCCCATAGTAACTGCATCGTTACGCCGGGTTTGGGCAGAGACTTTGATAACAAGTCATAATCGGGCAGTGTATAATTTGTATCCCGCTGTGTTGAATTAGAGTGTTTGGGGCCGAAAAATGAATCAATCCGGTCGGCTTCCCACCCTTTTAGTTCTTTGTAAGACAGTTTGTGATGCTTAGTGATATCGATGGTACGCTTAATAACCGGTCGACCAGATCGAACCATATCACTAATTTCTCTTTGACTAAATGATAATTCATTCAATCGGACAATTTCTAAATAATTGGGCATTGACTGCCACCTCCATAAATAATTTATGTCATCAGATATGACATAGATTATTTATAGCACTAATTATATTTAAAAAGTGAAATTAAAAAATAATCCTCATTCAGAGGATTAGTGCGTATGTGTTATCCGATTTGGGTGGTATCGACAGGTGCGATTTGGCTGGTATCGAACGGTGCGACGCAGTGGCGACTTTAGAGCGACGTATGCATATGGCATTTAAGCCAATCAAGGTTGCCAAATATGTTTTTCCTGTACCGACGCCGCCGTATAAAATTAGATTTTCTTTTTCAAGTATAAATTCTCCTTGGAGGATTGCCTCTCGGCTTATACCTTGCGGAATCTGAATATGTTCCCATTTAAACGGCTGGTTACCGGTCTTTGGTAACTGTGCTTGATTTAATAATAGGTTCACTTTTCTCTCTTCTCTATTCTGTACCTCTCTTTCAAATAATTGAAGTAAATAATCATGGTTGTTTTCAGCTTTAACCTCATGATAATGCGCTCTGATCCAACTTAACTTCAGACGCTTAGCATATGTTTCAATATCTTCCCTCATCTAGAAATACCTCCGTCTTGAAGCAAGGAATCATAGTGAGACAGTCCTCTTGTGGCCGTAGGCAATGTCGGCAGTGTGATATCAGGAATTATTTCACTATAGATTTTACTCTGATTGATGACGTTATAAAAACAGTGTTCCACTTGTTCAGGACTTGGGTGTCCATGAGCAGAAGCCATTGTCAACGCCTCATTGAGCCGTGAAAAGTCATCATTTTTGAGCAGTTCTCCGAGTAGGCGTAACACACGTTTTTGTTCGTCTTCTGTACAGTCTTTTAAATAATCAGTCCAAACAGAGGGAAATTGATTATAGATACTGGAATACTTAATTGCCCGTGGCCGTTTAGATAATAAATCTAAGTAAGGTTGCCAAATCATAGATTTACGCCTGACACCATAGAGTCTTGTGTGTTTGGCAATGACTTCATTCTCTCCATTTAAAATAGCCACTTCATTGTATGTAATACATACTCTGACTTCTTGTTGCGCAAATCTTGGAGAGGTAGAATATTGTTTCTTGTCGATATTCACAATGCCATATTTATCTGCCCTCAATGCCTCATAACGCGCACAATTAAATATCTTTTCAGGCAACATGAGAAACGCATTTAAATCGTTTTCGAATAATATTGACTGAAGTTCATTCTTATCGTAATGCGGTCTATTTCTATCTTCTTCTGCTAATTCCCACAGTGTTTCATTGAAATGATCTAAGTTTACAATCGTATTTTCTGGCAACAAGAAGTTGTTTCTCACATATCGAACCATTGTCTCTACATGACCTTTCTCGTTACCTTTACCTGGGTTACAAAATTCATATTGGAAACCATAATGGAGCACAAAACGTTCAAATGTATCTGTTAACTCACGTTCTCCCTTTGTAAATATCTTTTTGACCGCAGGTGACAAGTTATCAAAACGCATGGTCTTTGGTACACTTCCTAAGTGATGGAATATGCGTTGTAAACCTTCTAACAAACATTCTGTATTTTCTGAAGGAAACACTTGAAAGTAAAAGCTGTTACTATATGGAAAAGACATGACTAAGAAAGGTAGATCGATGACTTCAGACTCATATTTAAATGGTGCCATCCCAAAGTCAACTTGCGCTGTGCCCGCTATAGATTTTAGTGGTAACGCCGCCTCTGTCAACGATGTCTTTAATTCTTTTTTTCTTTGAGATACATACTGCCTCACAGTTCGATCTGAACCTGTGAAACTATGGAAATCCCTTAATTGTTCATATATCTTTTTAGCTGTTCGTTGCTACTTCTTTTTCTTTTTCAAATCTTCTTTAATCCACTGATTAATAATTGGTTTTACTGAATCCATCACACGTGCTTTCCGTTTTTGTTTCTCTCTCTTTTCAAACGTTTCTTGATTCGCATACTTACTTACCGTCCGTGAATCAACACCCATCTTTCTCGCCACACTGGCATATGTTTCACCTGTGTGATTGACTTCGTATCTGATATAATCAATTTGAGCCACTGCTAACATCTCCTAATTTCCTCCTGTCGAACGTTGTTGGTCCAACGAGGAGTTTAAAGTTATTATGGAGAGTTGGCAAGTGGTTCATTTAATTTATGTATGCCCTATAGGACATACATAAATTAAATGCCAA
>JBGYPO010000165.1:0-22089 GCA_041838435.1 Aliicoccus sp.
AATACGATGCGGCATCGCGTGCTGTCTACAGATGTGTTGACGCGTTACATGGATTACGTGATAGACACATATAAACGTGTCACAGATGAGATATATAAAGGTCATACAAAAATTAATCCATTATCGCCACGCAGCAGAAGCGGGCGACTGCCGTGTTCGATTTGTGATTTTAAGCATGCGTGTCGTATTGATCATGTATTAGACAGTGACTTGCAGCGTCCTTATGACGTAGATCAGGAAAAGCTAAAGCAGTTTGAAGCATAAACTCAAGGGGAGGTTCGTATGATGCGTTTTACAGAATCACAACAAGCAGCAATTGACACGCGCGGTACTGACATACTTGTAGCTGCCGCAGCGGGTTCAGGGAAAACAGCAGTCCTTGTTGAACGAATTATTCAAAATCTAATCCGTAACAAAGATGGCACAGAAGGCTTTGAGATTGATGAAATTTTAGTCGCGACATTTACCAATGCAAGTGCGAGGGATATGAAGGATAAAATCGAAGCCGCACTTAGAAAGCGCTTGTCGGAAAGTAGTGACGACACAGAACGTGCCTACATTAACGCACAACTTCTGAAGATGAACAATGCGCACATCTCGACCCTTCATAGTTTCTGTTTGTACCTGGTGCAGAATCATTATCAAATTATTGGGCTTGCACCGAATGTGAGAACAATTGATACGATTGAAGGCGAGTTGTTACTCGAAAGTGTGATCAAAGATAACATCGAAACTAAACTTACGGCAAACGACCGCGAATTTGAAGATTTAACACGGACATTCCTTGGAAATAACAATATTGATAACTTTGTCAGCATGGTGAAATCATCCTACAAAAGCGCAATTGCAAATGCGGATGTAGACGGGTTTTTATTGGGGTTGAAAAATCAATATGTGAATGATGAATTTCTTGGTGAAATAGAAGCAACGTATCACAACCATCTATCGCGCCTTATCGAAGATCTAGCTGCGAGTTTTGAACGTGTGCGCGCACGCATGCGTAATGTTGAAGTTGAAGAAGATTACATTAGCAATGAGAAAAAATCCACATATACTCGCGTGATGAAAAAGATTGGCGGGATGTCGCTTGAAATTGAAGCGCTGCGTAATATGAGTGAGATACCTAAGACAGAAAATGTTAAGCTCACAGAGTTCTCAGCAACTGACATGAGTAATTTTGAGAAGTATATCGACTCACCTAACCATCATAAGGCTGAGATTATCAGTATGGCGGAGCTGTATGTGCGTTTAGTCAAAACATTTTTAGGATCATTAATTCATTCTAACAATGATTATAAAGATGACTTAAGAGGTTTGAACGACATGAGAAACGCATATATCTCATTGCTTGAAGATGTTAAAGCACAGTTTTTAAAGCGCAAGCGTCGCATGGGTGTCATCGATTTTAATGATTATGAACATCTTGCACTTGAGATATTAGCACAGGACGATATCCGAGCAATGTATCAAGAAAAATTTAAAGAAATTATGATTGATGAGTATCAGGATACGAATCCTGTTCAGGAAGCTATCCTGCAGCGCTTAAAATCTGAATCTGGTGAAAATCACATATTTATGGTTGGTGATGTGAAGCAGTCTATCTATAAATTTAGACAGGCAGACCCAAGGATTTTTATCGATAAGTTTAAACGGTATAGCGCTTCAGATGATGGGACGCTTATTACGTTAAATAATAATTTCCGCTCAAGTCCTGGTGTGATTAATTTAACGAACCGTGTATTTGAGAGAATTATGGATGACGAAGTGGGCGACGTCACTTATGATGATACGCAGCGGCTGGTCTTTAGTAAGGTTATGGATACTGACGCACCGCCCGCTTCTTATATAGAAAATTATACAGGTACTGACGAAATTGATGATTTCAAGGATCGCTATATTGTTGAACGGATTAAATCACTCAGAAATCAAGGTGTTGAATATAGAGATATTGTCGTGCTGACCCGAGCGAAAGCACAGCATATTACACTGCAGCAACTATTGCGTCGACATCATATCCCTTCACATATTGAGTCTGATACGGGTTATTTTGAGGCCATTGAGATTCGTACAGTTAAAAGTTTACTCACGATTATCGATAACCCATTGCAGGATGATCATTTAGTCGGTACATTACGCATTCCATTTGTGGGCTGTGATGTGAACGAAATCGCCCGTGTGCGTAACGCGAGTGATGCAACATATTTGTATGAAGCTATAAAAGACTATATTTTGAATTATGAAGATGCATTAAGCAACAAGTTAATTAGATTTATTGAGATACTTGAATACTTCCAAGCTGAATCACAATATGTGAGTGTGCATGAACTTATTGAAGATGTGTACCAAACGACACGTCTTGTTGAATTCTTTAGCTCAATGTATAACGGTGAAGTCAGACGTGCGAATTTATTTCAATTTCAACAGAAAGCCCGTGAATTTGAAGCGCAGCGACATATTACGCTATATGAATTTTTATCTTATATTAATGAATTGTTGAATGAAGAGAAAGACTTTGGTGAAGAATCAGTGCTGAGCGCTGAGGATGATATTGTGCGTATTATGACGATACATAAATCTAAAGGATTAGAATTTAAAAACGTTATATACTACCATCTTGAGAAAGATATCGAAAACAAGTCTCGAAAAGAACCAATGATTCATTTACACAATACACATGGACTTGCGATGAAGACGCTTGATGTAGAAAATGTATCTGCGTTAAGAAACATGCATTCTGTGTTAATGAGCGATGCAATTAAACAAGAATTATATAGTGAAGAGATGCGCTTGATGTATGTTGCATTTACGCGTGCAGAAGAACGGTTAATTTTACCGCTGAATCATAACAAAGATATATCGCTAAAATATGCAATTTCAAGAGATAATGATGGCGTAATAGAGCGGAACATTCGTTTGAACTTACCTAATTTCAAAGATATGCTCACACCGATTGCAATGTATTTAAAGTCGCCTGAAGCGCTCAAGCTCGAGACCGATGGTATAGAGATTGAACCACAGCTCGATATGGAATTTTTTGAAGTCTCAGAAGCAGACGATAAAGATACACGTCTGACAAAAGCGGATATTCTCGAGGATATTGTTGATACATTGCCACAAATTGAGACTGATGAAAGCTTGCGGACACGTATAATGTACGAGTATGAAAGCCCAAATAATCTTTCTGAAAAAGTATTTAAGGAATCAGTGACTGAAATAAAAAGAAGAAATGAAGTCCCGCCTGATGAGTCACAGGTGCGGCGCACTTTTAAAACGGATATGTTAGAAAAACCAAAGTTTATAGAAGAGCGCTTATCTGCAAGTACGGTAGGTACATGGATGCACGAGTGGATGATGATTGTTGTTAAGTACATGGATAAGATTGAACAGCAGGAAAATCAAACAGATTTTCTGAATGACTTACTCACGGAGATAGCAGTTAACATGTCATTAACAGACGCGATGCGCACACGCTTTGTCAGTCATGCTCAGAAGTTTTTAGCTGATGAGGCAATGCAGCGACTATTTAGAAATCGGGTTGCTGTATACACTGAGCGTCCATTCATCATGAATCAGCGCGCAGTGGGTGAAGATACTGTTCCGGAGCAAATGGTGCAGGGTATTATTGATTTAATTATAGAGACAGAAGACGGGTTTGCGATCATTGATTATAAAACGGATTATATTGATGAAACAATGGAAGCAGAGGACTTAATCAATCGCTATTTTAAGCAGGTAGAATTATACACACGTGCTATAGAAAAAGTTACAGGCGCAACTGGAAATGTCAGTGCATATTTATATTTCTTTAATTGGAGAGGTGGCGCGATACAAGTTAATGTTTAATCACCGGTTTATACAACTATCACTCGCTGTTGCCTTATTGTTATTGCTGCTTTTAAACGGTTTATATTATATGATGCCTTACAGTGCGACCAATCCATATGAGTACTTTCAAACACGTGAGCTGATGACCTATGAGCTTTTAAACATTTTTATAGGCGGGACGACGGTACCATTTTTAGCATTGATTATCGGTTACACGATGTCCTCGATGAGAAAATGGGTGAAGCCATCAAAATTGTTGACGACAGGTATACTGCTCATGCTTGGTTCTGTGTTAATCGCTATCTTTATATTTGGCTTTGAACAGTTTCCATTCATCATGTTTGCATCGATTGTGGCCATTTTATTTTTACGCAGTCATTGGATGGTTTTAGTCATCTCAAGTATTGTCATATATATCTTATATATCATGGCAAGTATCCTGCCGAGTTATTTATCGACAATCGTGTCGAACTATGACGGAATATATTCAGCGATTCAAGAAATTACGGAATACACGCGGGTGTTTTCATCAAGTGATTACTTTGCGATACTCGGGTTAAACTTCTCACTCTTTACCGGCAACTTCTTTGAAGCGTTATATGCATCGATGTTTACAGTGTTGCCATGGATTTTAGTGGGGATTTTTGCGCATAAGATTCAAATAGAAAAAGTAATTGAAGAGCATACTTTAATGTTCTTCATCTTGTTTGCAACACTTGTCAGTTCGAGTGTGGCACTTAAACTTATCCAAATGTTTGCACTCGGGTCTTATAGCGGCAGTTTAATATCAGATAATATTGCTGGACCGCTTCTGGCTATTAGTTATTTCTTATTTTTAGCATTCATCATCAACATCACACCGCGTCGCGCGACATACGTATTAGAGGTACTCGGTAAACGTGCGCTTACGGCCTATTTAATCTCGCATATCACCTACTTCATCATCTATTATGGTGTCGGATTCTCGATGTACGGTGAAGTCTCATTAATGCGCAGTTTAATGACGACGTTTATTATGTTCATGGCACTTCTCGTGCTAGCTCATATTGCTAAGCATTATAAGATAAAAACAATCGAGGATTATTTATTTAGTAATATTAAAATTCAAACATAGCAGAATTTTGTTATAATGTAATAAAGTGAAAAGAGGGATGATATGAAATTTTTAACATTCAAGTACGAAGAAAAGACATATTATGGTGTTAAAGTAAAACGAGAAGACAAAGCTTGGATCTTACCTAAGTTATTCGAAAAATTTGGTACAGAAAAAGATTATCCTAAAACACTAATCGATGGGATTTCTAGATATAATACATTGGATTTTCAAGAAATCGTCCGAAAATTAGTTGATTCTGCTGAAAAGAGTGATAATCCAGAAGACTATAAAGTTAGCTTCACTGACATTGTATTTTTAGCACCGGTGACGCCGCCAAACAACGTGATAGCTTTTGGACGTAATTATGCAGATCATGCGAGTGAGCTGTCGAATACTGTGGATAAGCTCTATGTATTTACAAAAGCTGCGACAAGTCTTGTTGGTGACAATCAGACAATTCCAAATCACCAAGATATAACATCAGAGCTTGATTACGAAGGTGAGCTTGCAGTTGTGATTGGTAAACGCGGCAAAAAGATACCTGAGTCAATGGCGCTTGACTATGTGTATGGCTATACAATTATTAATGATATTACTGCACGCGACTTACAAAAAGAGCACGTCGATGCCTTTTTATCGAAATCACTTGAAGGTGCATCTCCGATGGGCCCTTATATTGTGACGAAAGACGAGCTGCCTCACCCAGAAAATACGACAATTGTAACGAAAGTAAACAATGAAATTAGACAAGACGGTTCAACAAGTGAAATGGTTATTAAAATCGACAAGATGATTGCTGAAGTTTCAAAGTATATTACACTTGAACCAGGTGATGTTATTGCCACAGGTACACCAGCTGGTGTTGGTGCAGGTATGAACCCGCCGAAGTTTTTACAACCGGGAGACACTGTTAAAATATCAATCAATGGTATTGGTACGCTAACTACTCATATAAGTAAGTAAAATAGATCTAGGAGGAAATTAGAATGACAACTGGTTTATTGCATACGCATTTGGCTTCAACAATTATCATCATATTATTATATGCAATTGTAATGTATTTATATCGTAGCCAAAAAGGTGCGACAAAAGCATCAACTGTAGTTCATATGGTATTGCGTGTATTCATGGTCATCATGCTGTTTAGTGGTTTAGGAATATATGTAGGCGCAATGGATTACATCTCGGAATTAGATAATGGACACATGTTATATGGTCTGAAGGCGCTTGCTGGTCTGTTAACAATCGCAACGATTGAAATGAGTTTAGTTTCAGCGAAGAAACAACGTAAGATTATGAATACAATGTTAATCGTGTTCATCATCATGTTAGTAATAACAGTGTTGCTTGGTGGTTACCTAGACATGGGTACGCTGAACTTTTTCTAAATAATGAACATTGACGGGTCTAGTACCCGTCTTTTTTATGAACATTTAATGAACACCAGTGTTTTAATGAAAATATATTGTATACTTGATTCAACATGATGAAGAGGTAATAGTGATGAAAAAGATAACCATTGCATTATTAATGACCATGCTCGTTATGACTTCAATGAACGTAACGGCGCATGCAGAAGAAGAAATGCCAGATAGAATGTATTCAGTTGTCACCGATCGTTTTTATAACTTTGTTAGCTCAAATGATGAAGGTGTAAGTGGTGGAGACAGCAGATACCCATTTGGCGGTGACTTTAGAGGTATTATCAATTACATAGATTATATAGATGAGCTCGGATTAAATACGATCCACGTATCACCTGTATTTAATCACGATACAGACGACTATCTCGGGTATGCTGTCGTTGACTATGATATTGCAAGTGCATTTGGTGGCCATGAAGATTTCACAGCGCTATTAGAAGAAGCACATGCGCGTGATATGAAGGTCGTCGTCGATTTCCCACTTACGATTGGTCAATCGTTTGAAGGAAACACGGAACTCAGCACAACGGATGATGTGTTGACAAGCGATTTGCAGGCTGAGTATTTTGATTTATATGATGTGGATGCAATCGATATGACTAATGATGACAATACTGAATATATAAGAGAGGTACTTTCAGAGTTTGTTGATGCGTATCCAGTGGACGGTGTGAGTTTCTTTATCGTGCAGGACGGTATTGATGGAAGTGCGTTCATACCAGAAGGAATCACGAGTTACGCAATTGCGACGCAGCCTGACTTAACAGTATCAGGGTTTGATCATGTGGCTACAGATGAAATCCGACAGGATGTTGCGCACTCTTTCCATTATTTCGATAATGAGATTTTTGAATATCCAGAAGATTATGAGCCGTTACTGTTAGCTGATCACTGGTTTAGCGAACGTTTTACATATGAATCTGTAGAGTTACGCGCATTCCCAGGCACACGTGTTCAGCAATTATCAATATATCTTCTTGGCTACCCAGGACCAATGTCATATTATTATGGTACCGAGATTGCTCAGAACGGTAATACACTTGAAACCATTCACCCACAGATGAACTTCTGGACCGATACAGAAGCGTATGATCACATGAAAGTTTCTTCAGAAGTATTCGGACGTTTTCCAAAAATGTATGAAGGTGAGATTGAGACACTTTTAAATGAAAGTGGACATTACGTTGTGAGATACCATACCGCAGAAGATGAAGCGGATTTTATCTTGAGAATCAACGATTCATCCTCGACACGCGGTTTTAGTATGAGTACAGATGAAGTTGGTGAAAGTATGATGCTGAGTGGCGTATTGACAGGTGAGATAGCCCGCAGCAACTCGGACTCTAACTACATTACAGTATTAGACCGAGAGACGAGTGACTTGTTCGCTATCATCGATAATGTTGGACTTAACTACTGGTACTTACTGGCTTCTGTATTAATATTTGGTGGATTCGTTCTATTCTTATATGTCGTAGCGAAACGCCGACCTGCAACGAATGTGAAATAAGTATAAGGCTGCTGAAATGTCATTTTGACTATTCAGCAGCCTTATTTTGTTTGTGGGTAATTTGAAAGAATCATCGCGTAGAAGATAACTTATCTATCGTCTATACGAGAATCGCTTATAAAGAAGATTAAGTATCAAGTGACTCATTGTCTTATCACAGTGACCCAATGCAGGGTAGTTCGAGTCACTGTGAAACGACAGTGACCCAGTGCAGGGTAGTTCGAGTCACTGTGAAACGACAGTGACCCAATGCAGGGTAGTTCGAGTCACTGTGAAACGACAGTGACCTTATACAGGGTAGTTCGAGTCACTGTGAAACGACAGTGACCCAATGCAGGGTAGTTCGAGTCACTGTGAAACGACAGTGACCCAATGCAGGGTAGTTCGGGTCACTGTAAAACGACAGTGACCCAATTTTATTAATATATTGTTCATATAACTATGAAATGAGAAGTAAAAGAGGGGATTCCATGAAACGACCAATTAAAGTGTTAATAATAGAAGACGATTCAAATATTGCAGAATTGATCCAGCTGTATATGAATAAGATGGGTTTTTCTTCTATTTCTGCATCTGATGGTGAAGAAGGGTTGGAACTTTTTCTGAATGAGACGCCTGACTGCATTCTTCTGGATATTATGCTGCCTAAAATGAATGGCTGGGAAGTATGTAAAGCGATTCGTCTGGAAGATAAAAAATCCCTATTATCATGTTGACTGGTAAAGGAGAAACTTATGACGTCATTAACGGCTTAGAAATTGGAGCAGATGATTATGTCGTTAAACCGTTTGCCCCCAATGAATTAATAGCTTGAGTAAAAACAGTGTTACGACGAACTATCTTAGCAGATAGTGAAGAAGATAAAATTCAATTTGATAACATCTCGATATATATGAAAGAATATCGTGTCTTAATTAATGATCAAGAAGTCAAAATTGCGCCAAAAGAAATGGAATTGCTTTATTACTTGGCTATGAACAGAAATCAAGTGCTGACGAGACAACTATTATTAGAGCGTGTCTGGGGGTATGAGTTTGATGGAGATCCTCGTACTGTAGATGTCCACATCAAGCGCATACGCGATAAGTTGGTTGCACACAAAGCAGATTGGTCTGTTGCGATTATCCGCGGCGTTGGATATCGTTTCAAGGTGAACTCATATGTTTAAAAGAAAATCTATTTTTTCTAGAATGTTTTTCAACTATTCCTTGATTATCGTTTTGTCATTTTCGTCATGCAGTGAGTTCTTTATTAATTAGAATAGGCAGTCTTCTCCATCACAATTATTATGATGGGGAAGACTGCCTTTATTTTTTAAAAAGATCAAAATTAACTATCTTGTTTTTCTAATGCTTTATATCCAATCATGTTTAATACGCTTTTCGGACTGGAGAAAGAAGGGGCGTAAGCAGGTTCTAAATTGATTAATTCATAAATGCTTCCGCCATGATACATATGTGCACTAAGTGTATCGGTCATCTTATCGACCTTATCTTCGCCAAAGATAGATGCGCGTAAAATTTTCCCAGATAATTTCTCGTAATAAACCCTAAGGTGAATTGGGCGACTTTGTGGCATGTAGCCGGCCATGTTGCGCTGTGTATGCTCAATCACGTCATAATCGTAATGCTCAAGTAAGTTATGTGCGAGCCCAACGCTCGCAATGTGAAAATCAAACACTCGGATGATTTGTGAACCGAGTAAGCCTGCGAGTGGTGCAGGGTTGTTTCCACTCAGATGATGAGCGATTAAATATGCCATCCTATGCGCTGGCCAAGCAAGTGCTATATTAACAGATCTATCTACATGGAAGTAGTTCGTTTCAATCGCATCCCCAAGTGCATAGACGTTTTCAATATTTGTTTGGCAATAATTATTAATAGGAATGAGATCTTTATCAGTTAGCTCAATGTTTGAATCATTTAAAAACGCCGTGTTGGGTATAATGCCCACACCGCTAAAAATCATATCAACGTCTAAAGTATCTTCGGTCGATAAAGTGACTGTGCTACCTTCGACTTGTGTCACTTCAGCATTCAGATACACATCAACACCGCGTTCTTGTAAATGAATAAGCAGTTCATCAGCGAACTCTTTTTCAATGACTGAATAGATGTGATTGCTGCGGTGCACAACAGAAACTTTAATACCGCGCAAGACAAGTGATTCGAGTACCTCTAGGCTCACAAAGCCAGTACCGATGATGAGGACATGTTCTGCAGGCTTCAGTTTGATGTGCTGCATAATGTCATCGAGGTCTTCAAGTTTATGAAGCAAAAAGACGATGTCACTATCTTCCAGCGCTGGAAGCTGACGTGGACGGGCACCTGGTGATAACACCAAGTAATCATAATAATCTTCCATGACACTGTTGGTAATCAAATTCTTAACAGTCACCTTATTGTGCGTTGTATCAACTTGAATCACTTCATGATACGTCTTTACTTCGATAGATTTTTGTTGGAACTTCTCTTTCGTATATGCAATCAGCTGGTCTCTTGAGTGAACCTCTCCGCTAATCTGATAAGGCATGCCACAATTTGCAAAACTCACATCTCTATGTTTGTCATATATAGTGATTTCGATGTCAGGATTGATCCGTCTTAATTGTGTAGCAGTTGTTGCGCCACCAGCGACACCACCGACAATAATAACTTTTTTCATAACATTCACACCTTATTTTTTGAAGTAATATATAGCAACAGTTCCATTACCAGTATGAGCAGCTATTGTTGGACCAATCAATGATACTCGGACATTATCTACATTAGTTTCAGATAAAACGAGTGCCTTTAATTTCTCGACAGTATCACTTGCATTTGTATGAGAAATAAATACGGTACCACTTGCACCATCTGCTTTAATTTTGTCTACCATACTCTTAAGTACTTTTTTCTCACCACGGTGCTTTTCAATCGGAACTAGTTTTCCTTCTTCAACATGCAGTAACGGACGGATGTTTAGTAAACTGCCTAAAAATGCCTGGCCTTTCGATAAACGACCGCCTTTAGCTAAATAATCAAGATCAGAAACAGTGAATAAGTGCTTTACTCTTCCCAGTAACTCGTGTACTTTATCGATGACAGTGTTAATATCCTCACCAGCATTCACGAGATCACTCGCCTGCTCAACGACTGCACCTAGACCGTAACTCGCACTTTGACTGTCGATAATTTCTATCTTTGCATTCGGAAAATCTTCGAGTACGATATCTCTTGCAATTGTTGCACTTTGATATGTTCCAGATAAAGCGCTTGAGAATGCGATGTAGAGTATCTCATCATCGTGCTCTAAGATTTCTCTAAATAAGTTCTCAAATTCCTCAGGGTTAACTTGTGAAGTGAGTGGGCGATGACCTTCATTAATTTTATCTAATACTTCTTCAATCGAAATATCATCCTGATCAACGTACTCTTTGTTATCAATTGTAATTGTCAATTTCACATATTCTATCTTACGCTTGGCTGCCTCTGCTGTTTTAATATCTGAACAACTGTCTGCTACTAGAATCATATAGATTCCTCCTTATATTTTTAAATTAAAGTGATCGATGAGAAAATGTGCAATACCATCATCATTGTTTGATTTTGTCGTGTAATCTGCAATTGACTTTAAGTCATCAATCGCATTGTCCATCGCGACACCGTGTTTTACATATTCTATCATTTCATTATCGTTATCTTCATCGCCAAACGCAATTGTATGCTCGTGCTTAATACCTAAAAATCCGCGCACATAATCGACACCAACTGCTTTGTTAATACCTTTCTTAACAATTTCAATAACTGGATATGGGGCACCCCATCTACGGTGTTCTATTAAATCGGCAAATAGGTCATCTAAGTCTTCCCTAATGGAAGGAATATCTTCATCTTTCGCTTGAATCAAGATACTTGTTGGACCCTGGTTTAATGTCTTTGTGAGTTCTCCAACATGAATCTCCGGACGACCAGAATTAAACATGTCGAAAATGACTTCATCATGGTAGTGTATAAACACAGTATCCTTAATCTCAGCTAGAATATTTTGAATATTTAAGTCAGGTACACGCTTTGATATTTTATGAACGACATCTAAATCTAATGTTTCATGCACTGTTCTAAAGTTCATATCTCTCGGGTGATGCACGAATGCACCGTTAAAGTTAACAATTGGTGTATTCATTCCGAGCTCTCTATAATAATTTTCACTTGCACGGTATGGACGGCCAGTAGAAATGATTAACTGATGTCCTTGTGCTTTAAGTTTTTTTAAGACTTTTTTAGTAAGTGGTGTGATGACTTTGTCATCGTTGAGCAAAGTGCCATCTAAATCGAGGCATATTAAATGTGTGTCCATAAGGCACTCCTTAAAGTTGTTTTCTTCATCATATCATTAAATTTTGGTATACTAAATAAGAAATAAGATAATAGTAAGGAGATGTTAGAATGGATAAAGCTATGGAAGAGAGCATGATGGGTGCACTTGAGAACGTAATCGATCCAGAGCTTGGCGTAGATATCGTTAACTTAGGACTTGTTTATGGAGTTCATTTAGACGACGAGGGACAAGCGGGTGTTGAAATGACACTAACTTCGATGGGTTGCCCAATGGGACCTCAAATCGTTGCAGGCGTTGAACAAGCTTTGGCAGAATTACCAGAAGTTAAAGATACAAACGTGAATATCGTTTGGAACCCGCCATGGGACAAAGATAAAATGACGCGCTATGCAAAAATTGCTTTAGGCGTTAGCTAAATTGATAAAAAGGCAGCCACAACACTTTGATGTTGTGGTTGTTTTTTATTTTGATTGAGTGTAGCGATTCGAGTTGGGTTTCGCCACAATCCCATTATTTTATCATCGATTGTAGCGATTTGAGTTGTGTTTCGCTACAATCCCATGTATTTATCATCGATTGTAGCGATTCGGCTTGGTTTTCGCTACAATCCCATGTATTTAGCATCGATTGTAGCGATTTGGCTTGGTTTTCGCTACAATCCCATGTATTTAGCATCGATTGTAGCGATTCGTCACAAATATCCCAACAAAAAAACGCAGCCGAAGCCGCGTTGTCTTAAAATATTTAGATAAATAAACCATAAGCTATTGCACCCGTACCAAGTACGAAACAGTAGTAACTGAAGTATACGAGGTTACCACTTTGCATAATATTCTGCAGCCATTTCACACCGAAATACGTTGCGATGATACATATAATAAAACTTGCAAGATATGCGATTGCATGTGTTTCTAATATTGGGTCGTATAAAATATCTTCAACAGAGATGATTGCGGTACCGAGTGAAACCGGTATATATAATAAGAAGACAAAGCGCAGTGCATCTTTTTGATTGAGTCCGACACCAATAGCACCGACGAGCGTTGCACCACTGCGTGATATTCCAGGAACAAGCGCTACACATTGTGCTGCCCCGACGATAATTGCATCCTTTAAATTCAGTTGACCATCGCGTTTTTTCCCGCGTTGATTTTTAATAATCCAAAGTGCAATCCCGGTAACGAGAAGCATCAGTCCGACAAATCCAACTGACACATTCTCTCCAATCACATCTTTCAGCAATAAGCCTAGTACACCGACAGGTATCGTTGCGATTATTAATAATATTGTATATTTCATATCGGTTGTTGCCTGTTTATCGCGTGCGCCTTTAAACAAAAAGCGCATCACATTTAAAAATATTGTGATAATATCTTTTCGATACACAAAGACGATTGCGATCAACGAAGCGGTATTTAAAAATATCTCAAAAGATAAACCTCTCGCCTCGATATTAAATATCTCGCGTGCTATCACTAAGTGACCGCTTGATGAAACTGGAATGGGTTCTGTAATACCCTGTAAAATTCCTAAAAATATGTATGATAAAAATTCCGTTGTCTGCATGACTTGACCTCCCAAAAACGTCTCTCTTACTATAAATTAATCGTTCATAAAATGCTAATTTTTAAAGTAAATTACTTGTAAAAGACGAAAATCATAGTATAATTAAATTATAGTCAAACATGGTCAAACTTTATCATTTAACTCAGAGGTGAGCCTATGGATATCAATAAGATGACGTATGCCGTACAGGGAATAATTGAACACGCACAACAAGTATCTGTGGATAGGCAGCTGCAATCGATAGAAAGTGAAGCGCTTGTCATTGCTATATTAAATGTAAGTGACAGCATGGCGCGTGATATATTAGAGCGTGCAAACATCGATGTCGCATCCATTCATGAGGCGCTTGATGAGAAGTTGAGTAAATATAATGTGGTGAAAGGTGACAATATTCAATACGGTCAATATATGTCGAGTGGATTTTCAAAAATTTATCAAAGTGCATTAGATGCTATGGAAGAGATGGGGGACAGTTACATCTCTCAGGAACATATGCTTCTTGCTGCGATGAAGCATGATTCAATTTTAAAAGAATTTACCGAAGGTAAACAGGAAGTCATTAAACAAATCATTAAAAAAGTCAGAGGAGGTAATCATGTGACAACACAAAATCCAGAAGTACAATATGAAGTATTAGAAAAATACGGTCGCGACCTGGTGGCTGAAGTACGTCAGGGTAATTTAGATCCAGTCATCGGCCGCGATGAGGAAGTAAGAAATGCGATTCGAATTTTGAGTCGTAAGCGCAAGAACAATCCAGTGCTTATCGGTGAACCCGGTGTTGGTAAGACTGCAATCGTTGAAGGACTGGCACAGCGTATCGTGCGTAAAGATGTACCTGATTCTTTACTTGATAAAACAATCTTCGAACTCGATTTATCAGCACTCGTTGCGGGTGCAAAATACCGCGGGGAATTTGAAGAACGTTTAAAAGCAGTGTTAAAAGAAATCAAAGAGTCTGACGGTGGGATCATCCTGTTCATAGATGAAATCCATATGCTCGTTGGTGCAGGCAAAACAGAAGGTGCAATGGACGCAGGTAATATGTTAAAGCCAATGCTCGCGCGCGGTGAGTTGTTCTGTATTGGTGCAACGACACTTAATGAATATCGCGAGTATATAGAAAAGGATTCAGCGCTTGAGCGCCGCTTCCAAAAAGTAGTCGTACCTGAACCAAATGTTGAAGATACGATATCGATTCTGCGTGGTTTGAAAGAGCGTTATGAAGTACACCATGGTGTGCGCATTACAGATAGAGCGCTCGTTGCAGCAGCCGAATTATCTGACCGCTACATTACAGATCGTTTCTTACCGGACAAGGCAATCGATTTAATGGACCAGGCGAGTGCGACAATCCGTACTGAAATGGGTTCAAACCCAACTGAACTTGATCAGTTGAACAGACGCGTCATGCAGCTTGAAATAGAAGAAGCCGCATTAAAAGGTGAGAATGACTCGATTTCAAAAGTACGCTTAGAAGAACTACAGCGTGAACTTGCAGACTTAAAAGAAGAGCAGACTTCATTAAGAGCAAAGTTCGAACATGAAAAAGAACAGATTCAAACAGTTAATGAGAAGCGCGGTGAACTCGACAAAGCACGTCAAGAGCTTGAAGATGCGGAAAATAATTATGAGCTTGAACGCGCAGCGGAACTCCGTCATGGTAAAATTCCTGCACTTGAAAAAGAACTTGAAGATGCGACAGAAAAACTTCAAGATGAGCAGGGGAATGAGAATCGTTTAATACGTGAAGTCGTAACAGAAGATGAGATCGGCTATATTGTTTCCCAGTGGACTGGCATACCGGTATCAAAACTTGTTGAGACAGAGAAAGACAAATTGCTTAAACTCAATGAGATTCTACATGAACGTGTTGTCGGGCAGGAAGAAGCGGTCGACCTTGTTGCGAATGCGATTATCCGTGCACGTGCAGGTATTAAAGATCCAAGTCGTCCAATTGGCAGCTTTTTATTCTTGGGGCCGACGGGCGTAGGTAAAACCGAACTTGCTAAAACGCTTGCTGCTACGATGTTTGATAGTGAAAAGCATATGATTAGAATAGATATGAGTGAGTATATGGAGAAACACTCAGTTTCTCGATTAATCGGTGCGCCTCCAGGATACGTCGGGCATGAAGAGGGCGGGCAGCTTACTGAAGCTGTGAGACGTCAGCCATATTCAGTTATTCTTATGGACGAAGTCGAAAAAGCACACGGTGACGTGTTTAATATACTACTCCAATTGTTAGATGAAGGACGTTTGACAGATTCAAAAGGACGGACTGTAGATTTTAGAAATACAATTATCATCATGACATCAAATATAGGCTCACCAATCCTGCTTGATAACATGACACAAGAAGGAACGATTGATGACGAAGCGAAAGATATGGTTATGAATGAAGTACACAGATTCTTTAAACCAGAAATCATTAACCGTATGGATGACATTGTGATGTTTAGTCCGTTAAGTCAAAGCAATATGACAATGATTGTAGAAAAATTAATTCAAGAATTGAATGCACGACTTGTATCACAGCACATGGATATCACAGTAAGCGATTCAGTGAAAGAATGGATTGCACACGAAGCATATGAACCACAGTTCGGTGCAAGACCGTTGAAGCGATTCATTCAGAGATATATTGAAACGCCACTTGCTAAAAAGTTAATAGAAAAAGATTTACAAGAAGGTCTTCATGTAGAAATTGACTATGTAGATGAAGAACTGACATTTAAATTTAAATAACTAGAGAGACAAACAGGCAGCCCTGACCATGGGTTACCTGTTTTTATTTAGCGTATGATGGAGCGCTCTCCGTTACCCGTTAAACGCTTTAGCGTATGATGGAGCGCTCTCCGTTACCCGTAAATAATAAAAACAACAAAAAAAGACATACACAAGTTTGACTGTGTATGTCTATATCATCAATCCGCTCTAAAGCGTCGTAAGAAGTCTTGCAAACGCGGGTTTTCAGATTTTTCAATAACATCTGAGGCTGTACCGCTCTCAGCAATTACCCCTTCATCTAAAAACAATACGCGATCTGCGATTTCTAAAGCAAAATCCATTTCGTGTGTCACCATGACCATTGCCATTTCTTCATGCATCGCTAGGTCACGAATTACTTCTAGCACTTCACCAACAAGCTCGGGATCAAGTGCTGACGTGACTTCGTCAAATAACATAATTTTTGGTTTCATCACAAGTGCACGCGCCATTGCTACACGCTGTTTCTGACCACCTGATAGACTTGCTGGGTACATATCTAATTTATCACCAAGTCCAACGCGTTCAAGCATTTCTGTAGAGAGTTCAATGGCTTCATTTTTCTTCATGTTCCGCACACTTATTAATGGCATAACGCAATTATCTAAAATTGTTTTATGGGGGAAGAGGTTAAAATGTTGAAATACCATACCGATGTCATCGCGCATCTGGTGCAGGTGTTTATCGTTTGCACGCACCATTTCTCCACGCTTTGACTCCATCTTCCATAAATTTTCACCATCAACAATAATGTCGCCTTCTGTCGGCTCTTCCAGTGTCATCAGTAACCTGATTATTGTTGTTTTACCAGAACCAGATGGACCGATAATAGCAATTTTTTCAGACGGATAAATATCTAAATTTATTCCTTTCAATACATGAGTGTCGCCGAATGATTTTTGGACATCAATGTATTTTACTATTGGTTCTAAATCATAATCTACTTCTTGTTCTTCTAACATTTGTTCATCTGTTAACGCCATTATACTTCCACCTTTCTTTTCGCCTTCTTCGCTTTAGTGTCATTATTATTGATCCTATCTTCTAGCCAACGGATTAATAGTGCAGTTGGATAGCTCATCAATAAGAAGAGAAGGGCAGCTATCGTTAATGGTTCAAGATATGACCAGTTTTGCGAACCAAAGTTTCGTGCAATTTGTAAAATACCTAATACACCTATTGTCGCAGCAAGCGGTACTTCTTTAAAAAGAATAATTAAATAGTTACCGAGCATCGGGATTATTGGGGGTATCGCTTGAGGTAAGATTACTTTCATCCACTTATCAAACTTAGAAATATTGAGTGCAATTGAAGCTTCAGTTTGCCCTTTAGGCACACTTTCTATTCCCGATCGATAAACTTCTGCGATGTACGTGGAGAAGTGAACTCCAAGTGCAATCATACCCGCCATAAATGGCGTTAAACTAATATCCACAAATTGAAGCATAGGTAACCCATAATAAACGAAAAATATTTGAATGAGCGGCGGTGTCGTACGGATAAACTCTCGAATCCAATAAAAGGTTAAGTTAATAATTCGAGATGGTGTACTTTCTAAAATTAACCAAAAGAATCCAAGAATTAACGAGAGTATGAAAGTTGTCACTGTGAGTAATAATGTGATTTGAATTCCTTGTGCAACGATTGGAAGTGCATCCATAAATGTTTCGTTGCTCCAGTAATTCAAACTAATTGGTGTATACTCTTCGATGAAATTTTCAAACCAACCCGTTTCACCTAAAGTTAAAAAGTTTTTATTCATTAAGTTGCCGCTCCTTTCTTCGCTATCTGTTCACCTTTTTTAGAAAGATAGATTAAAGGTAATGCAATTATGAAGTAGATAACGAGTAGGACGAAGTAAACAAGCGCGCCCTCTGATAGATTGGATGATCGATAGATACCACCGAAGTATAATATATCGGTCACTCCAATAAGAGAGACGAGTGATGTACCTTTAAGTATTTGAATGGAATAGTTACCAAACTCAGGCAGCATCAAGCGTAATGCTTGAGGCAATATAACACGTGTCATACGTTGAAAACGTGTAAGGTTCAGTGCAATACTTGCTTCGGTTTGTCCTTTATCGACTGCAATAACTGATGTGCGCACAACTTCTGATAAGTATGCACCGTAATTTAGTCCGATGGCAATTACACCAATCCACCACGCAGAAGCGAGGTTAATACCTAGAAGCATTGGAACGGCGTAAGACAGCCAAAAGAGCTGTACGATGAGTGAGGTTCCTCTGAAAAACTCAACATAAACAGCCGCTATTCCACGAATAATAATGTTGCTAGATAGACGCATTAAGCCAGCAACAAACGCCATGATGTAGGAGAAGGCAGCAGCAGCTAAAAATATAGTGAGCGTTGCCGAAAACCCCTGAATGACATAGCGAACAATATCTGGTAATGACTCAAACATAGAGTTTCTCCTTTCTAAAAGTAAATAGCCCAGTATATCCTTTAGGAAGTGACTGGGCTATGATATAAAACTTTGAAGCGTATTTCAACTAAGTAGTTTATAGGAGATTACTCTGCGTCCTCTTCTTCTACTTCTTCTTCTTCAACTGCCTCTTCTTCATCAGCTGTTACGTCTTCATCAGACTCTTCTTCTGTATCTTCTTCAGAATCGTCTTCACTAACGTCAGCTCCACATAGTTCTTCAGTTGTCATCTCTCCAACTTCTACGCGGTTTGAATCAGCTGTGAACCCTTCTGAATTGTCAAGAATTTCATCAATCGTTCCATCTTCAATCAATGTTGCAAGTGCTTCGTTATAAGCATCTCTTAACTCTTCATCTTCAAGTGCGAATGCTGCAGCACCGAAACTTGGAATACCTACAATATCAGGTTGTTCGAAGTCTTCAACGATTTCAACATCTTCACTGCCTAATGATTCGTAAGCTGCTCTTAACGTTGCTTCTGTTGCAGCAGTAACATCAGCATTACCTGATTGAACAGCTGCGAGTTGACCTGGAATGTCGGCAACTGATAATACTTGGTTATCAATATCCACACCTTCTTGTTCTAAGAAGTCAAACTGTGTTGTACCTGACATTAATGCAACAGTAACATCTTCGTTCTCAGCGATATCCGCATAGCTGTAAATTTCCAGCGGGTTACCTTCAGCAACAACTAATCCTTCACCGTATTGCATCTCAGGCTCTGCAAATAAAGCAGTATCACAACGATCTGGTAAGATAGCCATACCTGCAGTGATTGCATCATACTGGCCCGCCTGAACACCTGGGATTAATTCTGCCCAATCTGTTAAGCGACCGTCAATTTCTTCGATACCCATTTCATTAAATACAGCAGTTGCTATATCTATAGCAGCACCCTGTAATTCACCTGAGTCCGTGTCCATGTATGCATAAGGTGGTTCATTTGAGAATCCAACGCGAACCCCGTTTTCTTGTAAATCTTGTACACGTTCACTAACTTCACCGCTGTCACCATTGTCGGAGACATCAGCGTCTTCATCATCTTCCGTTGCTTCCTCAGAGTCCGTATCTGTATCTTCATCCGACTCATCAACTGCTTCATCGGATTCTTCTGCATCTTCCTCATCTGCTGTTTCTTCCTCGTCTGCCTCATCTGTAGTTTCAGATTCGTCCACTACCTCTTCTGTATCAACGTCTTCGTCAGTGTCCGTTGTATCATCAGTATCGGCGTCGTCGTTACACGCACCTAAAAGTAAAACTGTTGATAAAGAACCTAACGTAAGTATCTTATATAAAGACACTTTATCATCCTCCTAAAATATAGTTGTCTATAGAAAGCTACCCTAACATACATAGAAGTATTCGTAAAATGGCAAATTAATTAAAAAAATATTAAAATATTTCGTGGAATATTAGGCTATATTAGCTATACTTTAAAATTTTGTGTCGCCATGACTGCTTTTTTCCATCCATTATATAAATCTTCACGCGTATTCTCATACATGGATGGTTTAAAAACAGAATCCACTCTCTGCACATCACGTAATTGTTGTTTAGAATCCCAGAAGCCTGTTGCAAGCCCTGCAAGATACGCTGCACCAAGTGCAGTTGTCTCATTAACTTGAGAACGGTGAACTTGCACATTTAAAATATCCGCTTGGAATTGCATTAAGAACGCATTTTCAGTTGCACCACCATCCACTTTAAGATCAATCGCTTTCATACGTGCATCCTGCATCATCGCATCGACAACATCACGCGTCTGATATGCAATTGATTCAAGTGTCGCTCGGATAAAGTGTTCTTTTTCTGTACCTCGTGTCAAACCAAATACTGCGCCTCGCGCATTTGAATCCCAGTAGGGTGCGCCGAGGCCAGTGAATGCCGGCACAACATACATTTCTGATGAATCAACACGGCTTGCGTAGTCTTCACTCATGTGCGCCTCAGTAAACATGCGGAGGCCATCACGCAGCCACTGCACAGCACTTCCAGTCACAAATATCGAACCTTCAAGTGCATAGCTGACTTCTTCATCAATGCGGCAAGCGAGTGTTGTTAGCAATCCATTATTACTCGTCACAGCTGTGTTACCTGTATTCATAAGTAAGAAGTTTCCTGTACCATATGTATTTTTTACCTCACCTTTGTTAAAGCATGTTTGACCAAACAGTGCTGCTTGTTGATCTCCAGCTACCCCTGCAATTTTTAAATCATGACCAAAGAATAATGTGGGTGCAACGTGTCCGTATACTTCACTTGAAGATTTAACTTCAGGTAACATTTTAATAGGTATGTCAAAGATGTTCAGAAGTTCTTCATCCCACTCGAGCGTGTGAATATTATAAAGTGATGTGCGGCTTGCATTTGTGACGTCAGTTGCGTGCACGGCGCCTTCTGTTAACTTCCAGATTAGCCAAGTGTCAATCGTACCGAAGAGGAGATTACCTTTTTCTGCTTTTTCTCGTGCCCCGTCAACCTGGTCCAATATGAACTGAATCTTTGTTGAGGAAAAGTAGGGGTCGATGAGCAGACCAGTTTTTTCTCGAATAACTGATTCATAACCATCTGCCTTAAGTTTCCGGCAATAGTCTTCAGTTTGTCTCGATTGCCAGACGATTGCATTATAAATGGGCTGGCCTGTATCTTTGTCCCATATAACAGTTGTTTCACGCTGGTTTGTAATACCGAGTGCATGGATGCTTGATGGCTGAATATTATTATCTGCAAGTACTCCAGACATGACACTTAAAACAGAACTCCAGATTTCTATTGGATTATGTTCAACCCATCCTTGTTGTGGAAAGTGTTGTTCGATTTCTTTTTGATTGATGCCAATTATCTTACTATCATGGTCAAATAGTATCGCACGCGTGCTCGTCGTGCCCTGATCAATAACTAAAATATATTTACTTTGCATAGTTTTCACTCCTTAAAGTAATCAAAATGAATTATTTCTTTCTATTATAATGTAAGTTTTTGCAAATAAAAAAAACAGGCACGAATGCCCGTTTCTTTATTTTACTTCTTTAGGATCTTTAACCATGACATCAAGAATAAACATAGTCAGTGAAATTAAGACAGCTAATACTACGCCAAGGCCAAGATAAAGTTCTCCGCCACCTTGTAAACTA
>JBGYPO010000166.1:0-19105 GCA_041838435.1 Aliicoccus sp.
AAACACCGTCATATCTTTAACTGCTACCAGGCAGATCCTGATTACGGTAAAGGTGTAGCTAAAGCACTCGGCATCGATATCAACGATGTTGATTTAGAAAACGGAGACTTTTTCCATAGTCGTTAATTAAACAACGCAACACGAATCTACTTTTATAGTAGGTTCGTGTTTTTTTGTGGACTTATTAAGTGTAACTTCACAAATATTAATTAATAAATTATTTAAAAATTGAATTGACACTTGAGAGAATATTCAGTAAATTAGATTTATGTATAAAACTGTTTATTTATACATCAAATACATATGGGGGGCTTTCTATGGATTACTTAGAAGAGTTAACAGGTAATATCAGTAATTTAGTCTGGGGGATACCACTACTTGTTTTACTAGTTGGTACTGGTTTATTTCTAACCATTAGATTGTCTTTTTTCTCATTTAAAATGTTACCTTATGCATTGAGAACGCTATTCTCGCGTTCTAAAAATGTGCCGGGTGAAGAAGGAGATATTTCACACTTCCAAGCAGTTATGACTTCGCTCGCAGCGACAGTAGGAACGGGTAACGTTGTCGGTGTCGCAACTGCGGTCGTACTTGGAGGACCTGGTGCTGTATTCTGGATGTGGATGACGGCACTCGTTGGTCTTGCCACTAAATATTCCGAAGGTATTCTCGGTGTTAAGTATCGTCAGAAAAATGCCAAAGGTGAAATGTCAGGCGGACCGATGTACTTTTTAGAACACGGCCTTAACCTAAGATATAAAAATA
Organism: Aliicoccus sp.; assembly: GCA_041838435.1. Classification (GTDB taxonomy): domain Bacteria; phylum Bacillota; class Bacilli; order Staphylococcales; family Salinicoccaceae; genus Aliicoccus. Next base: position 766 of record JBGYPO010000166.1, read on the forward strand.
TCAACTTTGGAAAATGGCTTGGTGTCATCTTTGCATTCTTCGCAACATTCGCAGCTATATTCGGTATTGGGAATATGGTACAGGCGAATGCAGCTTCTGATGTAATGCTTGGTACTTTTAATGTCCCTACATTTGTTACCGGTCTTGTTTTTGCTGTTTTAGTTGGTTTAGTTATTATAGGTGGTATTAAATCTATCGGTCGTGTCGTTGGATTTTTTGTACCATTTATGATCGTGCTCTACATGTTAGCAGGTCTTGCAATAGTCATCTTTAACTTGGCGGATGTTCCTGCAGCATTTGGTCTCATCTTCTATGATGCATTTACAGGCCAAGCAGTTGCCGGTGGTGCAATCGGTTCTGTAATTCGTTGGGGTGTTGCGCGTGGTTTATTCTCAAACGAAGCAGGTCTTGGTACAGGTGCAATCGCTTCAGCAGCAGCTATTACTGACTTACCTGGTCGTCAAGCAGTTATTGCTATGACGCAAGTATTCATCGATACAATTGTTGTATGTACTGTAACTGGTTTAGCTCTAACTATGGCTGATTTATACACTACTGGTGCCGAGGGTGCAACATTAACAGCGATGAGCTTCGATGCACTTTTACCAGGTGGAATTGGTCAGTACATTGTTGCCATAACTCTAGTTACATTTATATTCTCAACAATGGTCGGTTGGAGTTACTTTGGTGAAAAATGTTTCACTTACTTAGTAGGTGACAATTTTACAATGCTTTACAGAGTTATATTCACCGTTGCAATTTTCTTCGGTGCAATAATACCTTTACAGCTCGTTTGGAACATGGCTGACATCTTCAATGGAATGATGGCAATACCAAACTTAATCGGTTTAATATTATTATCTGGAGTTGTAGCTAACGAAACGAAAAAATTCTTAAAAGTACGTTCTCGAGAAAAAATGCGAAGTCTGTAAATACAAAGAGGCGCAGTGATAATAAATATTATCACTGCGTCTCTATTTGTTAATCCTTCATTGATAAACTGACACGGCCTTTTTTAGTATCAATTCCAATGACCGTCACCTCGACAATGTCACCGACAGATACGACGTCCATCGGATTTTTCACGAATCGATTGCTCAGTTTCGATACATGTACAAGACCATCATTTTTCACACCAATATCAACAAATGCACCAAAGTCTGTTACGTTACGTACAGTCCCTGTTAACTTCATGCCTTCACGTAAGTCCTCAAGCGTTCGTACCTCTGTCTTTAATAATGGTGTTTCAAAATCCTCACGAATATCACGGAGCGGCGCCTTTAAACTCTCTACTATATCTTCCATCGTTAATAGACCTACATCAAATCGCTCAGCAAGCTCCTGTATGCTGACCTGTTTTAACACATCTATAACAGCTTCAGTACCGAGTGTGCCGACATCAATATTTAAATATGATAACAGCTGGTAGGTCACATCATAATTCTCTGGGTGAATCGGTGTGACATCAAGCGGCTCTTCACCATCAAACACACGTAAAAATCCAACACACTGTTCATATGTTTTTGCACCTAAGCGTGGAACCTCAGACAGTTCAGAACGTGTTTTAAACCCGCCACGCGCTTCACGTGCTGCTACAATATTCTTACTTATTGCTTTGGACAATCCAGAAACATGCTCAAGCAGCACCGGAGACGCTGTGTTGACGTTCACCCCAACCCTGTTCACCGTTGTATCCACTATAAAATCCAGTGATTCCGTCAGAAACTTTTGATTAATATCATGTTGATACTGTCCAACACCAATAGACTTTGGATCAATCTTTACAAGTTCACTAAGCGGATCTTGGACACGACGCGCAATAGAAATTGCACTTCTTTCCTCTACATTTAGGTCAGGAAATTCATCTCTCGCAATCTTTGATGCAGAATACACAGAAGCGCCCGCTTCATTCGCAATAATAAACGGTACATTTAGGTCTTCCTCTTGCAGCAAGTCACTGATAAAACTCTCCGTCTCACGTGACGCAGTCCCATTCCCAATTGCAATAAGTTCTACATCATGGGTTTTAATATTTTCAACAATAATTTTTTTTGCAGTCTCTAGCTTTGCCTGTGGTGGATGTGGATATATTACATCCTTATCAATATACATCCCGTCTCTATTAATTACAGCAAGTTTACATCCTGTTCGAAAAGCAGGGTCTACACCTAAAATTACTTTACCTTTAAGCGGTGGTGTCAGCATTAACTTTGTTAAGTTTTCTTTGAAAATTTGTACGGCATGCTGCTCGCTAACTTCAGTTAAATCTGCGCGTATTTCCCGCTCAAGACTTGGTAAAATCAAACGTTTCAATGCATCTTCAACTGCATTCGTTAAATAATCTCGCGTCTTAGATTCAGGTTTCAAGATTTGATTCATGATATAACGAAGAAGACGCGCTTGATCAATAACAACTTTAACATTCAACACATTGAGTCTCTCGCCTCGATTTAAAGCAAGCACTCTGTGAGGCACTATTTTTGCAATCGCTTCTGAATAATCATAGTACATTTCAAAAACGCCTTGTTCGTCTTCGCTATTTCTCTTCTTCTTGGATTCAATTAGACCATCCACTTTTAATACTTTTAATATATAACTACGAAACTTTGGTGAGTCTGAAACTTTCTCAGCTATGATATCAAGCGCCCCAGCTATTGCCGCTTCAACACTCTCTACCTCTTCACTTATGTAATCAGCAGCTACAGTCTCTATGTCACCCTCATTCTGTGCATAAATAAGATTGGCAAGTGGTTCTAACCCTTTACGCTTCGCCTCTGTTGCGCGCGTCTTTTTCTTTTGCTTAAACGGACGATAAAGATCCTCAACACGATTTAACTTCGTCTGCCTATGTATATCGTTCTTTAATTCATTAGTAAGCATCCCCTGCTCATCGATAAGACGAATGACTTCCTCTTTTCTCTTCTCAAGGTTACTCAAATACTTATACTCTATATCAATTGTATTGATTTGCTCTTCATCCATATTACCCGTCATCTCTTTACGGTAGCGCGCAATGAAAGGTACAGTGTTCCCTTCGCTGAGTAAATCAATCACACTTTTAATATGCTTTTCTTTTAATTGTAATGACTGAGTAAGCAGTTTAATCAATGATGCATTCATTATGTGTATTCTCCTAAATTTTAAAAGCCTCTTAATATATTAAGAGGCTTCGTTTTAATCAGTATCTTTTACAGCTTGTCTAAGTTTCTCAATTGCAACACGTTGTAAACGAGAGACATGCATTTGACTCAGACCTATTTTTTCTCCAACTTCTTTTTGAGATAACTCTTCAATGAACGTATAGTGAATGATCTTTCGTTCACGCTCACTTAACAGTGGTAATATACGCTCTAAAATCATGCGCTTTTCAGTTAACTCATAATTATCATCTGACTGCCCCATCACATCAAGCAATGTGACTGTAGATCCATCTTTGTCAGCTTCTATCGTATGGTCTACACTAAGCGCATTGTAACTTTGTCCCATCTCCATTGCCTCTAACACATCTTCACTTGTAACTTCAAGATGATCTGCAATTTCATCGACACGTGGTGAACGTCCTAAACTGTTTGTCAGCTCATCTGTCGCCGCTTTGATTTTAGGGCCAATTTCTTTAATGCGCCTTGGCACATGAACGCTCCATGTTTTATCTCTTAAATAACGTTTAATTTCACCTGCAACTGTCGGCACCAAAAACGCTTCAAACCTGCGTTCGAATGCTGTATCAAAACGTTGAATTGCACCGAGCAATCCGACCATGCCCACTTGAACTAAGTCTTCATGATGGCTCTGACCTTTTGAATAACGATACGCCAGTGACTCAATTAGTTTTGTATAGTGTTTAACTAATTTATATTGCGCATCCTCATCACCTTCGGTTTGATAGGCTTTTATGAGCGCGTTAATATCTTCACTTGATTTATTATTATCCGTTAGTGATTGATTCTCCATCCGCGTGCACCTGGCTTTCATCCATATACTTCGTCATACTAATTGTAACACCTGAGTCTTTTTTGACAAACACTTCGTCCATCAATGCCTCAATTAGAAACAGCCCGAGTCCACCCTCTCTAAGGAAATCAACATTCTCATCCTTATCATATGGACCAAGATCATCTTTAACTTCTTTATAGTCAAAGCTCTGTCCCTTGTCAGATACAACAATTTCGATTTTATCCGGATAGATTGCAAAGCCGATGGTAATATCACCTTTATCACCGTCTTTATATGCGTGTTTAACAGCATTCGTCACTGCTTCAGACACAGCAATCTTAGAATCTTCTATTTGATCATATGATGCACCGGCTCTTGAAAATACACCGGAAAGCGTGAGACGAATTAGTCCCACATACTCGGCACTCGCTGGAAATTTTATCTCTACATAATCATAGTTTGTACTCATGCTTCGTCACCCTCAGTAATATTCATTAAGTCTTTCAGACCAGTGATGTCAAATAGACGTTCAATGCGTTCTGAAGCGCCGATGACATATAATTCTTTGTCATTTTTACCCAAAGCCTTCAATGTGCCCACAAAAATACCCAAACCGGTTGAATCCATATACGACAGCTGACTCAAATCTACTTTGATATCATGTGTCCCTTCTGATTTAATCGGTTCAAGTGTGTCTTGAAACTTTGAAGCTGTATATACGTCTAATTCACCGTCTAGTGCAATAAAGTAATGTGTATCTCGTTTTTCAGTATTTATACGTAAGTTCATCATTATCCCTTTCACATAAAAAATGATATGTATTTTAGATAATATTACCCTAATACATATCACTTTAATCTAATTAATGTAAATTTTTTAAAATAAATAAAGTTAAATCGTCTTTTTTACGTGGATGTGTCATTGGAATCAACGTTTCGTAGATGTATTGGACAATATCCTGCGGGTGTTCATTGCGTCGTTCTCTAATCATATCTTCAATGACTGAGAAATCTATTATAGTATCATCACGCTTACGCATTTCACTCACACCATCCGTAAACACAATCAGCAGGTCATCTTTTGCCAGCTTAACTTGACGCTGCTCAAAATTTGCAAGTTTTTTAACACCCAGCACGATACCTTTTGTATCAATAGATTCAAATGTATCTGTCTCATATCTATAAACGAGTGCGGGTTCATGCCCTGCAGAAGAATAATATAATAAATTTGTGTTTGTATCATACATTCCGTAAAACATCGTGATGAACATATTTTGATTAATATTTTTCTCAACGACCCGGTTTAATTTTCGCAGTGAGTCACTCGGATACTGAGTATATCCGTAGCTGTCCATGCTAAATTTAATCATGCTCATTGCAAGCGCTGCCGGTATACCCTTACCGATGACATCGGCAACACCAAAACTCAGCATCCCGTCATAATGATCAATGATATTAAAATAATCACCACTCACTTTGTTTGCAGGCACACTTAATACTCCGAGATCAATTGTTTCAAATTTTGGGATTGTTGTTTTCAGCATAGAATCCTGCAGCTGTGATGCAACATCAAGCTCCTTATCGTGGGATTCTATAATTTTTGCCATTTCACGATAACCTTTAAATGACACACCCAGATTATTATGTACTTCCCTCAGGATATTCAGTGAATCCTTGACGTCTTCAACATCCGTTAATTCTAAATCTTCTATTGCATCTATATGTATTTGAACAATCTCATCCGGCCCCGAATCCAATTTAATCATACGTTCACAAAAGTTTTGGCATTCGTTGATTGCATCTTTTCTTTTTCCAGATAGATAAAGACTGATAAGATCCTTATAATCCGCATATATATTTTGTGTGTACGGCAATTATTCTTCCCTCCATCTTAATAGAACAGAAAATAGACGCTTAATCACTAAGGTCTACTTTGATTGACGTTTCTTATGTTTTTTCTTCTTGGATGGATTTAAATCTAGGCTGATTTTGAGCGCGTCATTTACTTCACGCATCTTGTCTCCTGATAAGTATGTTAGTTTTTCTTGAAGTCTGCGTTTATCTACTGTTCTAATTTGTTCAAGAAGTATAACTGAGTCTTTTTCAAGATTATATGTATCCTTGGCTATTTCAACATGTGTCGGTATTTTCGCCTTATTGATTCTACCAGTAATTGCAGCAACTATCACAGTTGGACTGTGATAGTTACCGACATTATTTTGAATGATAAGTACTGGTCGATTTCCACCCTGCTCCGATCCTTCGACCGGATCAAGATTGGCTAGATAAATTTCTCCTCTTTTCATCTAGACACCATCTTTTTGACTTAATATTTTTATCATATAAATGTGAAGCTTCTACTTCAATGCAAAAATATTCATTGGAGATTAGCAGGTTAATTTCACTCATTTCTTCATAACCTTTTTGCAGCGCGGTCTCAATATCTTCATAAAAAAATACTGACATCACTATACACTCCTATGCTTTGCGATATTCTAATCATAACACTTTACAAATTGCAATACTACTTATTTTAGGACATCATTATTCACCGAAACCCTTGTTTCATAATGATACTTCCTTGGGATGCGCCTGGATATCAAGCACAATGATTCATACGTAATTGAATGCATATGTTCTGCATAACGTTCCATGCTGTTGTCCATTGCTGCATCATCTGAAATTATACTTACAGTATCACCAATCTGAACGCTATCAGGTACATCCACCATCGTAATATCCATACAGACACGTCCAACCACTTCACATAACGTATCATTGATCATAACCTTGTAACCACTCATTTGTCGTATAAATCCATCTGCATAACCAATCGGCAGGATAGCAATTTTAGTAGGCGCGTCTGCTTGATAAGTCTGCCCATACCCAACGCCGTCACCTGGTTTTATTAACTGTTCATCAATTACTTTTGTCTTTAATTGAACGCTCGGGCGTAACTTAACATCCGTGATTGTCTTTAAGTAATCACTCGGGTAATAGCCATACAGACCCAGACCTATGCGCATTGCCGTGCATTCTTCAGCTTTGATACGGAGTGCTCCACCTGTATTTTGTGTATGCACAAACGGCGGTCGCTCGAGTTGATTCACGATACCCATAAACCGGTTGTATTCCTCTTCAGTCTGAGTGTTGTCTTCATCAGCCGAACTAAAATGCGAATAGATACCTTCATATTTAAAGTATTTGGATTGCTTAATCTCAACAATCATTTGAGCAAGCTCCTCCACATCATTCGTACCCAGTCGATTGAATCCATTATTCACTTTCACGTGAATCCATACTTCTTTGTCGTATTTATCTTTAACATTCGCCCGTGCTTTTTTTACCCAATCCAGACTTGGCGCTGTAACTGCGATACGGTGTTGAATTGCCTTATTAATGTCTTTAGGTTTGATAATCCCTAAGACGAGAATTTTATCACGTATCCCCTGCATTCTAAGCTCTATGGCTTCATCTAATGTTGCCACTGCAAAAAATTGCACGCCAATACCCGATAAAAATTCGGCAATGACCGTGCTGCCAAGGCCATAGCCATTTGCTTTAATTACTGCAATCATCGTTTTATCTGGGTGAATATGTGAGAGCTCTTTAAAGTTATGTTCAATTGCTTCTAAATCTATATCCATGACGGTCGAGCGATAATACCGTTCTGACATGACGTCACTCCTTTATATCTTGAATAATCACGGTCGCAGTTGCATAGCTGTCTGTATGTGAGATGGAGACAAGCGCTCCACGATCATTAGCTAAATAAGGTTTTCCATTGATATCATTTAGACAACTGATGTCTTTAAATGCGATATGCGCACCTATACCAGTCCCGAGTGCCTTACTATATGCTTCTTTCACAGCATAGCGGCCAGCAAGATACTGCACGCTGCGTGCAGCTGATTTCAAGGTCGTATAATATTCCTGTTCAGTGTCGCTTAGTATACGTTTTGATAACCGATTATCTTTTTCTTCTATACGTTTAATCCTAGCAATTTCTACTATGTCTGTGCCGAGTCCAGTAATCATATGCTGCGCCCTACGTTATCGTTAACGATTTGACGAATCTCGGAGCGTACCTGGTCCGCTTCATCATCGTTAAGCTCTGGTATATACACATTGCTTGATGCTGTACGTAATTGAACACCTTTAAGCTTGAAATATGCCATCAATGGCCCCTGTTTCGTATCAATGTTTTGTATTCTGATCAGCGGCACATGTTGTCTTGTCTTGATAAACACACCTTGATGTACTTGTAAAACATCGTCTACGATACCGTACCGCGTCGTTTTGTATCTAAGGTTCGGGATAATAACCACGTCCATGATGAGAACATATAGAGCGATAACGCCAATAATAATAGGAACAAAGAGTGGCATGAAGTCATTAGTGTTATATAAGATGAACGTGATAAGTGCTGCCACGAAAACAATGATAAACACCATAAGACTCTTAAGTCTCCACAGTGAAATCGCGTGTCTCGATATCTGCTTCATGTTCCATCCCCCTCTCAACCCATTCCCATATCTCGTCTACATCTTTTTGTGCCAAGTAACGCAGTCTGACAGGTTCGCCTAAAAATCCTGCTGCCATCGTAATAGTGATAATCGCGAGTTTGTCGAACTTTAACATCGGGTGAACAAATGTTCTAACATGTATCACACGATTTCTTTTCATCGCGTAGTGCGACCGTGTAAAGAAACTTGTAGACATCATATTAATCTCATCAAATTCATGCAGTATTTTGAATCCTGTATTCCTGGCATTGTACACACCTGATAAAAATGTGATAAGGAATAAAACAATACCGGCAATCCAAGCATAATCAAACAGATAAATCTGTGCGACAACCGTTAGGATAATGACAAATAATGCTTGTATTTGGAAAAACCTGCGATATGCGCGTATAGGCACTTTCTTCGGTGGCACTTCCATATTATAATTCGGGAAAATATCATCAATGATAGCGTATAAATCACGCTTCTTCACAAATGGTAACAACGTAATCTTATTGCCACCTTCTTTTATATTCATACCGTCAGAAGAAATGATTACGCTCAAGTTATAAAAGCCAAACATACGCCTGATTATTGTATCTGATATGACAATGCCCTGCACACGTTCAATGTTCACACTGCGGTGTTTCTTCTCGATCAAACCATACTCAACAATTAAATCATCGTTGCGTTTCTTTAATGAATAATTATAGTAACGAATGACAATTAAAATCGTTCCAATTATATATGCAATGGCTACAAAAAATACAATAGCGATTGATATCGCTATAATCGGTGCACGAATATATGTTTCAACCAAGTCAAGATAGCGTGTCAGCACATCTTCTATAAGAGAAGCAGAAACAAAACCAGTAAAACCGGCAACAATTGCTAAGAATGACCCAAGGGCTCCACTCGTCATTGCCATTAAAATTAACATTGGTCGCGTCATAGCGAAGAGCAATGCTGGTGCTTGTCTCTCTGTTTCTTCTGTTGGTATTTCTTCTACCGTTGTTTCAGCTATGTCATCTGCAGGTGAAGCAGATGTGTTTTCAAGTTTTTCTTTTTCTGTATAAAGAACATCTTGAAGCTCTAGTGCCTGTGTCTTTTTAATGACGGCTATTGTTAAACCTTCACCAGGTGTCGTCACCTTCAAGCGACTTGCCCCAAATATGCTTAAATAAATGGGTTCAGTGATATCTACTGAATCGATTCTTCTTATATTGAGCTCTCTTTCACGTTTTACAAAGACGCCGTCATGATAATGGAACTTGTTATCTTCAATCCAAAATCGTGTTCTATGTATGTTTAACATCTCAATTAACGACGCGCCAATAATAAGCAGGAACACGACAGCGAGTATGACAACAATCATACTCGATATGCTAGAAATACTTTCTACAAAGTTGAACGTTGTGAGATTTGTATTCCAGAGTAAAATCAACACTGGGAAAAACATGTTTTTAACAAAATTAATTGCGCCTGATAGATATGCTAGAGGGTGTAGTTGTTGTGGTTCATACACTTTGTTTCTCCTCCTTCACTCGTTCAATAAGATCCGCTTGTATCGTATCGAGTACATCAATTTTTATGGGCGGTGTGACGATGCTGCGACTTGCAGTAGAAATTCTTAACACACCTAAATTAAACCGTCTCGATAAAATTCCCGATACGAGTGTAATATCTTGAATTCTCCTCACAGGCAGCATTTCTTTACTTACAAATATCCACCCTGTCTGTACGATAAATACAGTAGGACTATCACTATATTTCGTCACACGAGTATAGATGCGCGGTTGAATAATCAGTGACCATATATATACGAGCAACACAAACAAAAGCGGTATGTAGAGCAGCAAATCATGCCAATCAAATCTTTGATGCAGGTAAATATATAAAATGATAATAGGAATTTCTATTATTAAACGGATTAAAATTTTCGTCCTAAGATAACGTAATACGTTTCTATCTAAACTTTTCATAATATCCTCCAAAACGCATATACTGTACGTAAATATAATTATATCAAATGAAAAAACCTTTCACAGTTAAAACTGTGAAAGGTAGTGTTTACTTCATCATATCTTTAAAAGTACGGCCTTCTTTAGAACGACGATCTCGTTTATTGTTGCGCGGTGCGCTAGCATTGCCACTGCCGCTGCCTTTTTTAGATCCCTGATTAAAGCTTCTCTTATTGCCTTGTGGTTTTCTTGAGTTGTTGCGACGTTGTCCACCTTTAGATTTGTGATTTGATCTTTTCACTAAAGGTTTCTCAAAAGAAAGTTGAATGTTATCGTCTTCTTTAGAGAACATCAATTGGTTAATCAATGCTGACACGAGCGCTTTCGACTCATAGTTTTCTAGCATAGTCTCAGCAATCTTATCTGCGCGCTTGCTATCATTTTCTAATATCCACTTAGAAATATTGTTGCGAATTTCTTCTTCTTTTGCACGCTGAACTTCATTGTCAAGCGGCGGTCGGAGTGCTGAGATTGTTTTGTTTTTATCGTTTTCAATCATGCGTAAGTAGTCCATCTCAACCGGGTTTACGAATGTGAGCGCGATTCCTGATTTACCCATACGGCCTGTACGACCAATACGGTGTGTGTAACTTTCAGCATCCTGTGGAATATCAAAGTTATATACATGTGATACGCCTGAGATATCAAGTCCACGTGCTGCAACATCTGTTGCAACAAGAATGTCTAGAGCATTGTTTCTAAATTTCTTTAACACTTCTAAACGTTTTGACTGCGTGATATCACCATGCAAACCTTCTGCGCGGTAACCCTTTGCAATCAATGCACTTGTTAACTCATCTACACGACGTTTCGTACGACCGAATACAATCGCGAGTTGTGGTTGGTGAATATCTAAGAAGTTTGTAAATACGTCTAATTTCTCAAGCTCTTTCACAATTGTGTAGAACTCTTCAATTTGTGGCATATTTTCTATATCATTCTTCGTTTTAACGATTTCCGGCGACTTCATGAACCTTTGGACAAGTTCTTGAATTGCACGTGGCATTGTCGCAGAGAATAATAATGTATGGCGGTCTTCACCCGGCATATTTGACATGATAAACTTCACGTCGTCGATGAACCCCATGTTCATCATTTCATCCGCTTCGTCTAAAACGAGCGTATGAATATCGTCTAAGCGTAATGTTCTTCTCTTGATGTGGTCAATTACACGACCTGGTGTACCAACGATAATCTCAGGTTGGCGCTTCAAGTCTTTAATTTGGCGATCTATTGATACACCACCAAAAATTAATGATACATTCAATTTTTTGTATTTACTGAATGCGCGTAATTGCTCGCTTACCTGTACTGCGAGTTCTCTTGTTGGTGTTAAGATTAACACTTGAGAACCTTGTCTTCTTTGTGTGTTTTCTACTATTGGGATTCCAAATGCCCCTGTTTTACCCGTACCTGTTTGAGCTTGACCTAAAATATCTTTGCGTTCTAATGCAAACGGTATACTGCTCTGCTGGATTGGTGTTGGGGTAGTGAATCCTAGGTCTTCTAGTGATTTTAATGTTTCTTCACTGATACCCATTTCTTTAAAAAAATTCAAATTGTGGATCTCCTTTTAAATATAAAATTTCTTGTTATAATCGTCCTGTTTGTTCGCAACTTCTAAATACTAACACTTTTTCATGTGTTATACAAGTTTTTCGGCTATTTGTTCTAACTTCATGCCGCGCGATCCTTTAAGCAAAAGCACAGTCCTGTCATTTAATGATGACTTTAGACATTTAACGATTGTCTCGATGTCGTCGATATGCTGTTTTCTCTCATGTGAGATTGCATCATAAATATAGCGTGCACGTGCACCATGTGTAATGACCATGCTGATATCGTCACCGAGCGCATTGATGTGCGCACCGACTTGCTGATGCAGTTCTTCTGTATAATCACCGAGCTCTAATATATCTGCGAGTACAACAATACGTGCATTTGCTTCTATATTCACGATACTATCGAGTGCACTCTTCATACTAGAAACCGATGCGTTGTATGCATCATTAATTAATAATGCACCATTTTGTAGTCTCGATTGAGACATACGCATATCCGTTACCTTCAAATCCGAGAAATGATGATGCGCTTTATCGGGTGGAATATCTAAAACAGCAGCCACTTGAAGTGCGAGTGCAGCGTTTTGTGCATTGTGTAATCCTAGTTGTGGGATATGAATAGATGACTCTACCCCACTCACGTTAAATTCTGTTCCAGATTCAGTCTGTACAATATCTGTAATAATAAAGTCGTTGTGTGCCTCAATTCCTGCAGATATTTTTTGGAATGGTGTATCTCCTTTTACCAGTTCGTTTAACAATGGATAGTCACCTGAATAGATAAAAGTACCGTCCGGCTCCAAACCATTTACTATTTCATATTTACCGAGTGCGATGGCTTCCCTGCTTCCTAACTTCTCTATGTGAGATTCACCAACGTTCGTTAGAACAGCAATATCCGGTGATGTCAGTTTACTCAAGAAATCAATGTCACCTGTTTGATCCATACCCATCTCCAAAATAGAAACCTCTGTGTCTGGATTAAGCTGCAGAAGTGTAAGCGGTAAGCCAATCTCATTATTAAAGTTCCCAATCGTTTTTTGAACTTTAAAATAAGGTTTTAACAGACATTCAATCATGTCCTTCGTCGTTGTCTTACCATTAGAACCCGTGATACCGACAACTTTAGGGTTAACGATGTTCAAATAGGTCTCTGCAAGCTGTTGCAATGCAACTAAGCCATTCTCTACCAATATGACTGGTTGCGGCCGTTCAAGGTCACCCGGGCGTTCTGTAAGCGATAGTGATGCGCCTAGACGAAAGGCCATGTCAATAAACTTGTGGCCATCTACGTTTTCACCTACAAACGGGATAAAGAGATTGTCGGATGAAATAGTGCGCGTATCGATGGATACACCTTTAATCATCGTATGCTGTGCCTTTTTAGCGGCATCATTCATTGTTCCCTTAATATTCGTTGCTATGTTTTTAAATGTCATTTCTATCATGTTTATATCGTCCAATTCATTGTTTTGATTTCAATGTTATTTTATCACTGAATTTATCTTTTTTTCATAGTATAATACTATACAGTTAATTATTTGTTGGATTGAGGCGAAACATTTTGGAAAGACAAGACCGTGCATCACGCGAAAAGAATAGTTTTTTTGCACGCATTGATTTTATATTGCTTCTTATAGTCGCAGTGCTCGGAATCATCAGTGTGCTTCTCATAAACTCAGCCATGACCAGCAATCAATATATCGGTGACTTCGGCGGCCGACAAATTATGTTCTATATTGTTGGATTTATTTTGGCATTGTTAATCATGTTTATACCTATGCAAGTGATGAAACAAAACATCTGGTTTATATATGCTGCCGGTGTTTTATCTTTGTTAGTGTTATTTGTTATGCCAGACACACCACTCACTCCAATTATCAATGGTGCACAAAGCTGGTACCGGATAGGTCCACTTAGTTTACAGCCTTCTGAATTTGTAAAAATTATTTATATATTGACGATGGCGTATGTGATTAGCCAGCATAACCAATTTAAGCAGTCATCAGACCTTGTTGAAGATTTTAAGCTGTTATTCAAAATGGCACTCGTGACCTTGCTGCCGATATTTTTCATTTTATCTCAGAATGACTTGGGGACGGTGCTGGTCTTTCTTGCGATTATCATTGGTATGGTTGTTGTTTCTGGCATCAGCTGGTGGATTATCATCCCGACACTTATTATATTTGTAACCACAGGTCTCGCAACAATACTGGGTATATTATATCGACCTGATGTCATACAGAACCTGCTAGGTGTCCAGTCCTATCAACTTGAACGTATTTATACATGGTTACGACCATATGAATACTTTCGTGAAGGCGGCTTCCAACTTGCCAACTCACTCCAAGCCATAGGTTCCGGTGGATTAGAAGGACAAGGATACGGAAGCGGATCAATCTACATACCGGAAAACCACACAGATTTTATCTTTACAATTATTGGTGAGGAATTCGGGTTTATCGGTTCGACTATTGTTATTCTGATCTTGTTCGTACTTATGCTGCATCTGGCACGTGTTGCAATCTCTGCAGATACGACACTCGCTTCATATTTTATAATCGGATATATCTCGATGCTTATGTTCCAAGTATTCCAAAATATTGGTATGACGATACAACTTGTACCAATTACAGGACTGCCACTTCCCTTTATCAGTTACGGTGGTACTGCATTATGGAGTAATATGTTTGCCATCGGTATTATTTTAAGTATCCAATTCTACCGAATGCGTTATAAATCGGCAAAATAAAAACTACAAACGCGATGTTTGTAGTTTTTATATGTTACTCTCTTTAAGCTTCAAAATTTCCTTATGTGATATTGCATGTACCATTTCAAATTTAGATTTTGTGACCGACACTTTCACACCAAGTTCTTTAAGGATCTCTACGATGGCTTCGACTTTGCTGTTGTTTCTTTCCTTCATATACACATCTCCCTTGTGTGGAGTTAATATAATTGTACACGGACTGTTCCTGAAATACTAGATGAATCTTGTCCTAATTATTACAATTTTATGCACAATCCAATATAATGTTTTATATGAGAGGTGATTTACATGATTAACGATCTGATTAATGCCTTCCCACAACAACTCACAATAGTAAACATTATTATCTTAGGCCTTATTTTAACCAACATCTTATTTGGTTTATCTATGATTTTTTTCGAGCGTAGAAATGCTCAGAGTATTTGGGCATGGTTACTTGTCTTATTCTTTTTACCAGGCGTTGGGTTCATTCTTTATCTAGTGTTCGGACGCCGCATATATAATGAAGATTTATTTAAGCCAGATGATACGGTTCAACGTAACTTAGAAGAGCGCGTTGAACAGCAGATGCAGAAAATAAGAAATCGTGAATTTATAGTTGATGACCCTATTTATAAAAAGTATTTCAAAATGATTCATTTATTACTTAATTCTAACCATGCATATATGACAACTAATAATGAGGTCAAAACATATACCGATGGTGAATCAAAATTTGCAGCATTGCTTGAAGATATTAAAAATGCGAAAGACCATATCCATTTTCAGTATTATATTTTCAAATTAGATGGTCTTGGAACAGAACTCTACAATGCAATGGTCGAAAAACAAAAAGATGGTGTAGATGTCCGCATCTTATATGATGATATTGGATCACGTTCGATAAGTTTGAGACATTTCAAAAAATTAAAGTTTGAAGGCGGGAGAGTCTTTGCATTCTTCCCAAACAAATTACCACTTATCAACTTTAGATTAAACAACCGTAACCATAGAAAAATCGTTGTCATCGATGGTCGCATTGGTTATACAGGCGGCTTTAACGTCGGTGATGAATACATCGGTAAATACCAACGCTTTGGATTTTGGAGAGATACACATATTAGAATCACAGGTGACGCTGTTAAAGCTTTACAACGACGCTTTATGATGGATTGGAACTCACAGGAGAAGCGTGAGCCAATGAGATATCATGACAGATATTTTCCTACCGAATCATTTACAGGGAACGTACCAATGCAAATAGCTTCAAGCGGCCCCACCGAACATGTACAACATATTAAATTTAGCTATATAAAGATGATTGCGACAGCACAACACTCAATTTACATTCAATCACCATACTTTATACCTGACCAGTCATTCTCCGAAGCACTCAAGATGGCTATCCTATCAGGCGTAGATGTGAAAATTATGATTCCCAGCTTCCCTGACCACCCATTTGTTTATTGGGGAACATACTCGAATGCAGGTTACATGGCAAGTTTAGGTGCGAAAGTCTATATCTACAATAAAGGTTTCTTACATCAGAAAGTCATGATCGTAGATGACGAAGTCGTCTCTGTTGGTACAACCAATATCGATAATCGCAGCTTTGCACTGAACTTCGAACTTAATGCCTTCTTATATAGCATTGAAGAGGCAGTTAAACACAGAAAGATTTTTGAACGAGACACTGAAGATTGTCACGTTCTAACTTCAGAAGTTTATAACAGCCGCGGTAAATTCATTCGGTTTAAAGAATCCATAGCGAATTTGATTGCGCCGATATTGTAGTGAGTTGACAGTAGGCGTCGTTGAGCCACTGAGGCATTGAGCGTGTCAACGACAAGTCTCGTTGATACACTGAGGGACTGAGCGTGTCAACGAGAACCGTCGTTAAGCCACTGAAACATAAATGGTTTACAACGACGACGTTTCTTGACCTCTCGCATCTTCATTCCTTCAAAAAAACAAAAATCCGCCCTAGATTTTAGTAATCTAGGGCGGTCATTATGTTAATTTGGTTTTCTTTTAATACGTTTTTTCTTCTTAGGTACAATTTTAGCGTTCTTAATTCGACTTTCTTTTTCAGCTTTTTCTTTCTCATGCGCTGCAATGATTGGCGCCATTTCTTCTTCAACTTTGTTCTTCCAGTAACGGTTACCAATAATTGTTTGGAAGATAAGGAATATACCACCGACTGCCCAGTAAAGTGGAAGTGCTGATGGAGATATAAATGAAATCCAAACGATTAGTATTGGAGATATGTACATAAAAATCTGCATTTGTTTACGTTGTTCAGCTGGTACATACTGCATAGATACGTATGCTTGAACTAAGTAAACTAGACCTGCAACTACAACCATAGCTAAGTCTGGACTTGTAAGGTCCATCCATAGGAATTCAGGATATTGAGATAAACCACCATCTGATGGGAATCGTAATGCAAAGTATAAAGCCATGATAACCGGCATTTGAATTAAAATAGGTAAACATCCCATATTGAGTGGGTTCATATCGTGTTTCTTGTAGACACCCATCAATTCCTGTTGTGCTTCCATCTTCTCTTCTTGTGTTGTCGCTACTTTTATTCTTTCCTGAATCGCTTGCATCTCAGGTTTGACTATCTTCATTTTTTCACGCATTAACATTTGGTTCTTATATGTTTTCATCATAAATGGGAAAATAGCAAGACGTACAATAAGCGTTATTATAATAATCGCTATTCCATAGTTATGATTTAAGTTACTACCAAGCCAGTTGACTAACCAATCCATCGGTTGGATGAAAAAGTTAAAGAAGAATCCATCTCGATTCGCTTCTTGAGAATAGTCACACCCAGCTAGTAGCAAAACAAGCACCATCGTGCCTGCCAGTAGCCACTTCTTATTCAAAATATTCACCTCTAATTATTTATCACATAAAATAGATTGTACCATAAATGACATTACAAAAAAATAAATTATACATGTATTGATACTAAATTTCTGTCTTACCCAGCAATTGTCGAATAGTTGCCTCAATATCTTCACTATCAATAATGCCACGCATTACACCAATACCATCTGCACCTGTGTTCAGACACTCTCTATAATTGCACCCATTGATACCACCGGTCGCTATTGTTGGAAAGTCCCCGACTAATTTATGTATTTTTTCTAGACCTTTTATGCCTATCGTATCTCCTCCATCTGATTCGAATATTTTACCAACAGATATGTAAGATACTTTAGTCAGATCACTATTATAAAACTCACTACTATTATTGACAGATAAGCCCACAATTTTATCTGAGAAATATTGTGATAAACGCCTATAGTCAAAATCATCTTGACCGAGATGAACACCATCAGCTTGTATTGATTCTGCTAATTGGTAGTCATCATTTACTATCATCGGTACACGATATTTTTTACAGACGTCTAAAACGCTTTCAGCAAAATTATTTAATTCTTCGCCGTGAAGCGCATGTTCTCCTTTTTCTCTTAACTGAATCATTGTGACACCATGTCTTAGCGTCTCTTCAATGAACGATAAGGGATTAACATGGATGTCTGAAGAAACTATC
>JBGYPO010000167.1:0-25101 GCA_041838435.1 Aliicoccus sp.
CAAATGCAACTCAACACCAAAATATAGCAGCCGAGTTGCACGAAGACTTCACAAATGCAACTCAACACCAAAATATAGCAGCCGAGTTGCACGAAGACTTCACAAATGCAACTCAACACCAAAATATAGCCGCCGAGTTGCACGAAGACTTCACAAATGCAACTCAACACTAAAATATAACACTTGAGTTGCACGAAGACTTCACAAATGCAACTCAACACTAAAATATAACACTTGAGTTGCACGAAGACACTTCAAATGCAACTCAACACTAAAATATAACACCTGAGTTGCACGAAGACTCAACAAATGCAACTCAAGCCCCAAATTCTGACCCTGACTTGCACGCAAACTCAAAAATCACATAAAAAAGAGACTCGAATCATAAATTCGAGTCTCTTTTCAATATATCAAGACTATTTTTCTTCTTTAATATCTTCAATGCTAAAACGTAACACTGGATTTCTCGCAGCGAGCGTCTCATCTAAGCGTCCAACAACAGTTGTGTGTGGTGCTTCAAGCACTACGTCTAAGTTTTCGTCGATTTCTTTATCGATTGCAATTAATGTATCGATAAATCCGTCTAACGTTTCTTTAGCTTCTGTTTCTGTCGGCTCGATCATCATACATTCCTCAACGTTTGTCGGGAAGTATACTGTAGGTGGGTGATAACCAAAGTCAAGTAAACGCTTAGCAATATCCAAAGTACGTGCGCCACGTCTTTTCTGTACAGCAGCACTGATGACGAACTCGTGCTTACAATGCTGTGGATATGGTACATGGTATGTGCTCTCTAAACGGCGCATCATGTAGTTTGCGTTTAATACAGCATGCTCTGAAACTGCTTTCAGACCATCTGGACCCATTGTACGAATATACGTATATGCACGTAAGAAGATACCGAAGTTACCAAAGTGTGCTTTTACGCGTCCGATTGAATCTGGTACGTTGTGCTCTACTTTGTACTGGTCGCCTTCTTTAACAATTAAAGGTTTTGGCAAGTATGGTGCTAAATCTGATTTCACACCAATTGGACCTGAACCTGGACCGCCACCACCGTGTGGACCTGTGAATGTTTTGTGCAGGTTTAAGTGAACGGCGTCAAACCCCATGTCACCAGGGCGTACTTTAGCCATGATAGCGTTTAAGTTCGCACCATCATAGTATAATTTACCGCCAGCCTCATGAACAATGTCTCTCATTTCGATAATCTCTTCTTCAAAGATACCTAAAGTGTTCGGGTTCGTTAACATGATTGCACATGTTTTATCACTGACAACTTCTTTTAAGTGCTCGATGTCTACTTGTCCTTTGTCGTTTGAACGAACTGTTACGACGTCAAGACCAGCTACAACCGCACTCGCAGGGTTTGTACCGTGTGCCGAATCCGGAACGATAACTTCTGTTCGCTCACTGTCACCATTCGCATCATGGAATGCTTTGATCATTAACAGTGCAGTCCACTCACCTTGGGCACCCGCTGCTGGCTGTAATGAAATTTCATCCATACCTGTGATCTCTTTTAAATGTTCTTGCATATCATAAACAATTTCAAGTGAACCTTGAATTTGTGAATCATCTTGTAACGGATGGCTCATCGCAAATCCTGGCATTCTTGATACGCGTTCGTTAATTTTTGGGTTGTACTTCATCGTACAAGAACCTAACGGATAAAACCCTGTATCAACACCGTGGTTACGGTTTGATAATTCAGTGTAGTGGCGCATTAAATCGAGTTCTGCAATCTCAGGTAATTCTGCTTTTGTTTTACGAATGAACTTATCATCAACAACAGATGATAATTCCTTTTTCTCAACTTCAACAGCTGGTAATGAGTATGCAAATCTTCCTGCAGTACTTCTTTCAAAAATTAATGGTGCAGATCCCTTAAGCATTCAACTCACCTAACCTTTCAACAAATGTATCAATTTCATCTTTCGTTCTTAACTCAGTAACAGTCACCAGCATGTGGTTCGTGAGTGTTTCATCAACTTTACCAAGATCATACCCACCGATAAAACCAGCGTCTTCTAAAGCTGAGTTAATTTCTTTAATGTCTTTGTTAAACTTTACAACGAACTCATTGAAGATTCGACCTTCAAGCACTTCAAATCCGCTTTCGACAAACTTATCTTTCGCATAGTGTGCATGTGATAAGTTGTTCTCAGCCATTTCGACAATACCGTATTTACCAAGTGCACTCATTGCTACTGATGATGCAAGTGCGTTTAATGCTTGGTTTGAACAGATGTTACTTGTCGCTTTCTCACGACGGATGTGCTGCTCACGTGCTTGTAGTGTTAATACGAAACCACGGTTACCGTCATCATCTTGCGTCTGACCAATCAAACGTCCCGGCATTTTTCGCATTAATTTCTTCGTTGCAGCAAAGTAACCACAGTGTGGTCCACCAAATTGTGCAGGGATTCCGAATACTTGCGTATCACCTGTGACGATGTCCGCACCAAATTCACCTGGTGGTGTTAAAATACCAAGTGCTAATGGGTTAGAGTTTACAACGAATAAACCTTTATGTTTGTGTGCTATTTTCTCAATTGCTTCTAAATCTTCAATTGAACCATAGAAGTTTGGATACTGAACCATTACTGCTGCTGTATTTTCATCAGCCGCTTCTTCTAACTTCGCAAGATCAGTTACAGTACCGTCTAAATCAATCTCAACGATTTCTAAACCTTGTGCTTCACCATATGTTCTGATGATTTGTCTAGACTGAATATTAACAGCTTTAGAAACGATTAATTTTTTCTTTCTGCTCACACTGGCAGCCATTGTACCTGCTTCAGCAAATGCAGTCGGGCCATCGTACATTGAAGAGTTGGCAACAGGCATTCCTGTTAACTCTGAAATTAACGTTTGGAATTCAAAGATTGCTTGTAATTCACCTTGAGAAATTTCAGGTTGATACGGTGTATAAGCCGTATAGAACTCTGAACGAGAAATTACATGATCCACTACAGTCGGGATAAAGTGATCATATACACCCGCACCGAGGAATGACGCATGTGTTTCTGTTGTAACGTTTTTACGTGCAATAGCACCGAGTTCCTTTAATAAAGAAGTTTCATCTTTTTTAGGCTTAATATTTAAATCACCTTTAAAACGAATCTCCTCGGGAATTTCGCTAAATAAATCTTCGATACTATCGACACCAATTGTCTCTAACATCTCTTTTTTATCTTGTTCTGTTAATGGTAAATAACGATGACTCATATTGACGCTCCTAACTAATTATATTTGTGAAATGGCGTGCTAACATAACGCGCGCGCACTTCATTTTTACGAACTTTAATATAAAACTCTCGATCTAACTCATAAGCATTAGTATTAACAAGTGCAAATCCAATTGAACGTTTTGACGATGGTGATTGTGTACCACTTGTGACTTCACCAATCAAGTTTCCTTTGGAATCAAACACTTCATAACCAGTACGTGCAATACCGCGCTCTAAAATTTCAAAACCTGCACGTTTACGTGGAACGCCCGCTTCTTTTTGCTTAACAAGTGCTTCTTTACCGATAAAGTCACTATCTTTTTTAAGTTTTACAGCAAACCCAATACCCGCTTCAAGCGGCGTGATTTCTTCTGTTAAATCCTGACCGTGTAGAGGTAAGCCCGCTTCAAGTCTGAGTGTATCACGCGAACCAAGTCCGCATGGGACAACGCCGGCTTCTAAGAAGTGATTCCATAATCCAACAGTATCTTCTGCGCGGCAATAGATTTCAAATCCATCTTCACCTGTATAACCACTCTGAGATAAAATTACACCATAACCTGCAACCTGGATGTTTCGCTTAAAGTTAAACATGCCCATATCACCGATTGATTCTTCTACTGCCTGTTGAACAATCGCACGCGCACGTGGTCCTTGAATTGCAATTTGACCAAATTCAGCACTCACGTTTTCAACTTTCGCATCGAACCCATCGATAGCAGTCAGCCATTCATAGTCCTTGTCCACATTACCAGCGTTTACAACGAGTAAGTATTCGTTGTTGCCGACTTTGTAAAGAACGAGGTCATCGATGATTCCACCCTGCGCGTTGCTGATCACTGTATATTGCGCTTTTGAGTCAGAAAGCTTTGACACATCATTCGTTAAAGCATAGTTTAGGAAAGCTTCAGCTTCAGGGCCAGATACCTTGATCTCTCCCATATGCGATACATCGAACATACCAGCCGAATCTCTTACAGCATTGTGTTCTTCTTTAATGCTTGAAAACTGTACAGGTAATGCCCAACCATGAAAATCAACGACTTTTGCACCCGATGATTCATATGCATCAAACAAAGGTGTCTTTTTCAAATCACTCATACTGTTCCTCCTTAAAATAAATAAAAACAGGATAGCAATTGACTGCTACCCTGTTGAATACCCTCCAGGAATGCGTCCCAATGCTGTTCTTTTGCCTGAGAGATTCACTTTTCAGCTTGCTCCTTCGGCGACGATCGCTCGTTCTCTCGAGCATTGTTCACTCGCAAATGAAGTTGTCACATACATTATAAAGTTAAGTCGTGTCCTGTTCAAGTATATTAAATGCTCACAGAGCATTTATGAACGTTTTAATTGCGTTTATACACTTTGTTTTATTCTGTGATGTATCGATTCTTATGTCAGCAAGTTCCTTATAAAGGCTGACACGCGAATGATACCGCTCACGCATTGCAGCACGGTCACGTGCGAGTGGTCTCTTATTATTACCCTTCGTGCGTGACATTAGAATATGGAGAGGTGCGTCCAACCATATAATTGGTTCGCGCGTGTCTTTTAGCAATTCAAACGATAACGGATGTGTAATGATACCCCCGCCCGTTGAAATCACATCATAGGTGCCTATAACTTCTTTTAATGCATGATATTCGAGCTCTCTAAAATATGCTTCACCGCGCGTTCTAAATATATCCGCAATGGTTTCACCCTCGGAATTTTCAATATACGCATCAAGGTCAACATACGAATGACCTTCTCTATGTAACTTGCGAGCAATGGAAGATTTCCCACTGCCCATAAAACCAATTAAAATCATAGTATCTACCCTATTATCTCTAAAATTTTTTGTTCATATATATGAATTATATTTTTTCTAATCTCGATGATATAACTAATCTTATTATAGTAGTAATAGAAAGTTTGATACAAGTAAATGAACAAAATGAATAGTGACACGCTGACAAATCCATCATTTCCTGAACGTAAAAGTTTCATCGATTATTCCGTTATCTCCTTTAACTCTAAGTGTAATATCTTCACTATTACTAATTTCAAACCGTTCAACCTCATATAACAACGTGATAAAACCCATACCGTCCACAGATTTAATAATACGGCTATTGTTCATTCGGTAGCTCACATTACCGCTATCCATAACAAAATTAAGCATCGTCCCGCTTTGACTGGTATAGACCGATTGGCTGTTGTTATACGTCTCGACAATATCAAATACAAACATATCAAAATCATAGTTGTAAAATGCATCATCTACATTAAAAAATTTAATAATCATCGGCATAAACCCGAGCATGAATGCGATAGTAAATAATGATAACAATGTCTCTATGAGTGTGAGCCCGTCATTACTCAAAACACATCTTTTTATCGTCATCTCGACATATCGCTCCCCCGGTAAAAAATTGATCATCGATAATAACCGCATCGTTATTCATTAAATGTAAATAGACATCTCGGCTGAACGCCAACTGTTCACTTGTAAGCTGGTCTAAACGTTCTAAACTTAAGAGGGCCGGGACAAGCACGGTGACGATGACGCTGAATGTTAAGAGCGCAAGTAAAGTATCAATCATTAGAAAACCATCATCTTTCAATTCTAAAACGCCCCTTTTGAATTTGAAATATAAAATTGACATCCCGGTCATCACAATTGAATCTCATGGTGCCAAATGCATTTGTGTCACCACTCGGTAAGTATGAGAATCGTGTCATGCTACTCGCACGAATTGTGCAGACTTCAAGAACCATCTCTTCCTCAATCTGACCATCACTGCTGAGACGCATTAAACTATTGCTTGTCGTATAAGCAAATACGACTTTTCGTGCTTCTGACTTTATAGCTGATGTTTGCGCACTTTGAAAGAAGTACTGAATGTTTTCAATCTCATCATCACTTGAATACTCATGATGAATGTGGATATGTGACATCATGACTAGAACGACTGTACTAACCACAGATAGGGTTAGTACAGATTCCAGCAATGTAAATCCGCTATTCTCGCACTGCTTGACCATTCGTCACTGCGATTGTATCGCCATTCTGACATGTCGTTTGACCAGTAGATAAATACGTCGGCACAAGATCGTTAATCGTTTGCGGCGGCTGCCCTTCATTCAATGTAAAGGCTTCAACCTGACTTTGAACCATGCGCACTTGAGCTTCACAACCGGTGTTTTGTACATTTTCACTTTGTTGTGCAATGTTTGGAATAATGAGTATGATCAGCACAGATATTACAAGCAGCACAAGTAACATCTCCACTAATGTAAAGCCTTTTTCATCTTTGATTTTCTTTAAAAATAATTTTCTCATTGTTATTCTCCTTTATATTTGGGACATCATTTGAAAGATTGGCAAGACGATTACAAGGTACAGACATGTGATTAACATTCCGAGTATCACAAATATTATAGGTTGGATTCGCTTTGTGACATATTCAATATCCATCAATAAGCGATTTAAAATATACTCACTAAATGTAATCAACTCTTTGCCGACGCTCGAATTTTGCTCACCATGATTAATAAATACTGAGAGTTTTTCATCAATCATTACTAAACGTTTGATTGCCTCGCTCAGCGTTTCACCCTTGAGCAGCCCAGATTCTATAATTGCTGATTCATAACTCAGCTGTTGATCGACTGTCTGATGCTTCAATAGTTCAATAATTGCTTTTACTTCCATACCATTTTGGATAAAGTAACCGAATTCCCGTGCAAGCTTATACGTTTGCATTTTCTTATATATGCCTTTCAGAAATGGGATGCTTACTAAAAGTTTATTTTTCTTTTCTATCGTCAATACACTTGTAAAAAAGAATAAGTTGGTGACGATAATCAAAATTGTTGATACAACCCATAAAATTATTTGAGGTAACTGTTCAATAAATAGCGTTAAATATAAGACGAGACCGCTGACATCACTGCCCATTGTCGAATATAACGTTTTAAATTGAGGTATTACGGTGAAGTTTAAAATGATTAACATTCCAACGAATATGATAGTTAATATAAGTGGGTACTGAATCGCTTTAATGACACTGCCAATCATCACACGTTTCGTAAACAAGAACTGAGCTGACTCTCTGAGCACCCGTGATACTTCTCCATGATGTTCACTGAACGTCACCTGCATGATGACGGTCCGCTCAAATTTTAGTAAGGATAATATCTGGCTAATCTTACCTGCATTCTCAAGTTCTTCTAAACATGTCTGCCGCGTTTTATCGTCTATGACATCATATTGTTCCAGTAAAAACTCAATTGATTTCTTTAAAGTAAAACCACTGTCCAGTAAATCCGCTAAGTTTTCTAAGAAATGTACGTCGAACTTCTTTAGTTTATTCGTATTGTTTAGCATATTTTTCATACACGTCCTGATTGATGACACCTGTTTTATACAAATCTTCTAAGTTATTCTGGATTGTTTCAAACTGTATTGGCAGACCACTTAAGAGAGCATCGATATCTTCATTCGTAATATACTCATATATAATGAGTGACTCATCCTCAGTATGAATCATGCGCTGATTGACAATTAGAGACACACTTTGTCTGATTTCCTCTTTAAATAATCCGTAATCTTTTAGACGTTCTATTGTCGCGATTGCAGACTTGCTGTGAAATGTCGTCATCACTAAGTGGCCAGACAAACTTGCTTTTAATAATGATTCAGCAACAAGTTTTGAGCGAATTTCACCGAAGAGTAAAATGTCTGGATCACATCTTAAAGCGCCTTTTAATAAATTTTCATGATTCATTGCCGTCTTTTCGTTGATTTCAACTTGAATCATCTGATCTGATTCATATTCGATTGGATCTTCAATACTGATGACCTGCCGCTGACTTTTTTCAATTTCATTTAATATTAATTGGTACATAAGCGTAGTCTTTCCAGATCCCGTTGGTCCTGTAAACAGGATAAGCCCTTGAGATTTACTCACATAATCTTGTAAGAATGAAATATCCTCGTCACTTTTGAACAACTTTAGCTGCTTTAAGTGCGTTTCAGATAACAATAAACGAACCACTATAATTTCATTCATCATCGAAATAGGAAGTGTACTGACACGAATTGAAACCGAGTCATGCGCATTTTGAATCACTGTTTTACCACTCTGTGGCGAACGGTGTTCATTGATATCCAAATCTGCCATAAATTTCAAGTAATTAATTAACTTGTTGTAGTCCTGCCGCTTAATAGAATCATAATGAACCATTTCACCCTTTATCCTGAACCTGATTGAACCAAATGAACTTTCTAATGTAATATGAATATCACTCGCTTGCTGCTCTTTTGCATTAAAAATTATTTTTTCAATTATTTGACGCATCAAATACACCCCCTATACTATTATGGGTTTTTTTAGCCGTTTTATTTTTTTTCGCCAAGAATTTTACAGATTTTATAAAACTGCAGCGAATTGTGTTATATTTATGTGTATAAACGCATCTAGTTCTATATAGGCTATTTACAATACAACCTAGGTTATATATAATTGAGTATGATTATAAAAGCGTGAGATACATTCGAAAGGACTTGTTTATTATGATGTCAAAAAACGTTAAAACATTAGGCTTTTGGACAGCTATTTTTGCGGTCTTGTTTTATGTTGGTGATATGCTAGCTGTTTCTGCGTTCATGGTAATGCAGACATTATTCTTTGTCATTATCGCTTACATGAACCTAACTGAACGTACTTATATCTATATCTTTTTTGCTTATCTAGTCTTATTCTTTGCTGGATTCAGCTTCTACAGCACATTTATAGTAGAACCACATTTCGGAAACCAACACTAGAAACTAGCCAAACCAGCAGAATAACCTCTGCTGGTTTTACCTAACTAGTCTTGCCCCTTTCGAAAAATACTTTGTCAAAGATAATCTCGACAAAGGCAGTTTTTAATTATACAATTATTAATATATATCAGCATGATTGGGAGGTTTAGATATGCCATTTTTAGACACTGGAGAATTATTTGAAATATTTGGAGTAACTATTCATATTGGTTTAAATGCTACTTCTTTATTAATGTTACTTATTG
This sequence comes from Aliicoccus sp., assembly GCA_041838435.1. GTDB lineage: Bacteria > Bacillota > Bacilli > Staphylococcales > Salinicoccaceae > Aliicoccus. Next base: position 9,294 of record JBGYPO010000167.1, read on the forward strand.
CAATCATTGGTGTTTGGGGACTAGTTCTTGCTATCCGCCATAAAAACCTTTTGGCAATTTTATTTAGTTTAGGTGCGGTCGGCGCATTTGGATTCTTCGCTATAGCAACAATATTTACATTTGGATATCCGGATCTCGGGTAACAACAAAATAAAAAATTAAGTATTGCCTCCTGGGCCACAGATTATTACTTCTGTAACTCAGGAGGTTTTTTCATGTTGAAGTGATTGTGCGTTTACATATGATTCCTAGTCAAATAGATAGTGCTTGAATATATGCAGTATTTCTTAATGCAAGTCCCGAGCAAAATATAGGTGCTGACTTGCACGGCGACAGCCAAAATGTGATTCACGCTCCAAAAAACAGTGCTGAATCACACGCAGCATCTTCAAATGTGATTCACGCTCCAAAAAACAGTGTTGAATCACACGCAGTACCTTCAAATGTGATTCATGCCCCAAAAAACAGTGCTGAATCACACGCAGTTTACGACCAACATATAACGGCTTATTAATTTCGTTTTATGTTAATCTCAAACGGGAATATCATAAATAATCAAATAAATTTTGGAGCTGATGTGTATGATTACCCTACGCTCGACTGACTACCCTAACATTATTTATATGGAAGTAGATGGATCTGTAACGAAGGAAGATGCTGATAAATCAGAAGCTTTTATAACTGAAAACTACGGTGATAAAGATAATGTAAGTGCAATAGTAGATATTAAAAACATTGATGGTGTAACTGTTGCCGGTGTCCTAAAAGGAATATTTCTCGATGCTAGACACTGGAATCAATTTCAGAAGTTTGCAGTAATTGCTGAAGAAGGGTGGATTAAAGGTGGCGCTAAAGTTGTAGACTTCGCTCCTGGAATAGAAGTGAAGGTTTTTGAGAGATCACAGGTTGATGAAGCCTTTAGCTGGCTCCAAACATAATTATTCTCAATATTCTTAACAACTAAATTTATCTGCTCAAAAGCCTGTGTCTCTACATGGGCTTATTTTTATCTAAAAACTACTACTATAGTCTGACTTCACTACATTCCAGACAGATTTTTATCGGTTCATCCCCTACTGATGTTACTATAGTTAAGAGACTTATATAAATTTTTTTGAGGTGATGTTGGTGAGTCAGGATTCACTATACGATATTACCATCATTGGTGGCGGCCCAGTCGGCTTGTTCACTGCGTTCTATGGTGGTATGAGAAATGCAAAAGTAAAAATCATTGATAGTTTGCCACAGCTTGGTGGTCAGCTGAGTGCACTTTATCCGGAGAAATACATTTATGATGTTGCAGGATTTCCAAATATTAGAGCACAAGAACTCGTTGATAATTTAGTCGAGCAGGCAAACATGTTTGATACATCTATTGTTCTTGGTCAATCGGTTGAAGAGGTTGAAAAGCAGGAAGATGAAACGTTCCGTATTGTAACGAATCAAGAGGTTCATTATTCTAAAACAATTATTATTACAGCTGGGAACGGTGCATTTAAACCTAGAAAAATGAAGTTAGAAAATGCTGAGTTCTACGAGGATAAAAACCTTCATTACTATATTGATGATCTCAATAAGTTTGCTGGTAAAAAAGTGACAATCTTCGGCGGTGGAGATTCTGCAGTCGATTGGGCATTAATGCTTGAACCAATCGCAGAAGAGGTAACGCTCGTTCATAGACGCGATCGATTCCGTGCGCACGAACACAGTGTAGAAAAACTTGAAGCATCAAGTGTAAAAATTAAAAAATCTTATACACCAGTGTCGCTAATTGGCGATGAGGATAACATTCAACAGATTCTTCTTGAAGAAAATAATTCAAAAGAACAAGAATTAGTGAATGTAGATGACGTGATTTGTAACTACGGTTTCATTTCATCACTGGGTGCTATTAAAGACTGGGACTTAGAAATCGAAAAGAACTCAATTGTTGTGAACACAAAACAAGAAACAAATATCCCTGGTATATATGCTGCTGGAGACATTTGTACGTATGACGGTAAAGTAAAACTTATCGTAACCGGTTTTGGTGAAGGACCGACTGCTGTCAATAATGCTAAGGTATTCATGGATGCGGATGCTAAGTTGCAGCCTAAACACAGTACAGCAATGTTCCCTTCTTAAAATATGAAATGACGTTACCTTAAAGGTAGCGTCATTTTTTGTATTACATGAGAAAGTGTGCGGCAACTCAAGATTTTCACTTCTCCCGCACACTATTGTATCTACTTCACATACTGCTCCACGAGTCTCGCTGCACCGTAAATTCCTGCGTCATTGCCGAGTTCTGCAAGGACAATACTCACATGTTCTGCAGCGGGTGGAAATGTTACTGAAGGAAACTGCGAAATAATAGAGTCGAGCAAAATTGTGCCGGCCTCTGATACCCCGCCGCCAATCACAAAGTGGGACGGGTTTATAGTTGATGCAATATAACTGAGTCCAAGCGCAATATAGAAACTTGCTTTATTTAACACTCTAAGGGCAAGTGAGTCTTTATCGGCAGCAGCTTCAATCACATCTTTACTAGTGATTTCACCATCAGCAATCTTCTCAGATAAAACAGACTCGGGATAATCTTTATGTAATGCGTGCGTCAAGTTAACAATACCCGTCGCTGAAGCAACGGTCTCTAAACATCCCCGGTGCCCGCAATTGCATAAAAACTGTTCTGTATGGTCGACTTTCATGTGGCCAACTTCACCACTTGCACCTGATTGTCCGTGAACTAGCGCCCGGTTTAGTATAATCCCGCCGCCAACGCCGGTGCCGAGTGTCAGCATCGCAACGTTACTGTAATTTTTACCTGCACCTTTAAATTGTTCACCCAGGGCAGCAAGGTTTGCATCGTTATCAACGCTCACCGAAAGCCCTGTCAGTCCATGTAAAATCTCTGCCACATTCACATGCGTATCCCAACCAAGATTCACAGCACCGTTCACGCTGCCCGCTTTAAAGTTCACCGGTCCGGGTACGCCGACACCGAGTCCTATACATTCTTTAAAAGAACTCTCCATCTCCACAAGCTGCTGCTCGAATGCTGTCGCTACAGCCTCCAGCATCCCCTGATGGTCACCCATGCTTGAATTAATCTGCCACTTCTCAACCAATTCAATTTTTTCATCAAAAATTGCCAGCTTACAACTTGTACCACCAATATCTACTGCTAAAATATACGCCATACTAAACGCCTCTGTTCTTTATGATTGATATCGCTCGAATATACTCACTCTTCGTGATCAATTCATTTCTGTAAAGTTCTTGAATTTCAAGTCGCATTATCGCAAGTTTATTGGCCTCAATTTTATCGTACACATATATACCAAACTTTCTGAGCATCTGATTGATATACGTCAGATCGTTATTCATCATATTCTCTCGCAATGATTTTTAATCCTTCATCTTCGATTGAATCTATTTTAAAATGCAATAAAATTTGTCGTATCTCTTCATCATTACCATCTTTACGCAACTCAATAATTTTCCTGCGCGCAATCTCCTCATTCGTCGGATTCATTCGAAAACTTTCTTCTAAATACTCATCTCTCAGTTCGAAATCACCTGTGAGCTCGGCCAGTGTCGCAAGTGATGCATAGGTTTGATAGCTCACACTACCCTGTCTAAATCCTTCGTTAATAACCGCTAACGCCTCTTCATACTGTTCATTTTCAATATACTCGATTGCTAACGCATCAAATGCAGGGACAGAGTCATGAGACGATATAAAGACAATATTGACAACAATAATAACGATAAATGAAACAATTGCTAAAAAGAAAACTTTTGGATTTATTTTTCTAAAGAATATAAACATTCCGAATAATGCACCGTACACTAAGCCACTAAAATGTGCGAAATGATTGATGTTTGCTGTGAACTGCGTCATCAGTGACAAGACTGCCACCAATGCTGCAAGCTGCAAGAATCTTTTGACATCTAAATGCTTGTGAATGACCAGGTAAGCAATCATTAAACCGAGTAGACCATAAATAGAGCCGCTGGCGCCGAGCATAATCCCTTCAGTGATAAACATCAAGCTAAACATACTTGAGAGAATACCCGTCAATATATACGTTACAAGTAGAGTGATTCTTCCATATATAATTTCTACAAATTTACCAACAATATAAAGTGCAAACATATTAAATAGAAAATGTTCAATAGAAATATGTAGGAAGCTACTCGTTAACAGCCTGTATAATTCTCCTGAGACAACCTCAAAATGCGAAACTGCTAATTGGTTCGCTAAATAATACGATTGATTGAAATATATACTCATGAATGCAATTAAAAAGATAACTAAATTCAATGTGATTAAAAGTCCAGTAATCGGTGTGAATTTCATCATGATAGATTCAATCGGATGTTTCTTCAACACACGTGACTGATACACTTTATCTTCTTTGTCAGGTTTAAATTTATAATCCATCTGATAAAAAACACTTTTTAATATTTTCTCTGGCGTTGCAGTTAAATGCTCAATAAACTTTACGCCATGCACTGTCTGCTTGTTTTTCTCTTCAAATGGAGACGGATATACAATTTTAATTTCTTTTGGTCGAAACCTTAAGAACTGAGTAAAATCTTGCAAGCGGCTCATCACCTGTTCAGATACATTAAACGTTTCTTTTAAAGATCCGGATATTCCTAAAACCGTCGCATCTTTTTTATTTGTTAACCAAATGATATCCCCCGATTGGTCGAAGGCATGGTATGTGTATTTAGAGTGCCTGAGCACTTCATATGCAACTTTCCACTTATTCATTCATTCTCAGTTCCTTTGAGTGGATTTTCGCTGATGGACTGAGTATTACATCCACAGGTATATCGTGTGATTCTGTTGGAATACTAGATTTTAATTGCGAGTCAAAGACAATCGATACAGTGTCACCACTAAATGTGCTTAAAAACTTATCGTAGTAACCACCGCCGTATCCTACTCGGTATCCAGTTTCTACGAAAGCGAGCCCGGGCACGACTAGAAGCTCCATATCTTTCGACTGGTGCGTTCTGTCTTTAGGTACGGGAATATCTTTTTCATCCGTCGTACGATCCTTACTGCTCGCCATTTTATAGAAATGCATTTCTTTTGTGTCATAATCACATGCGGGACCATACACATCAATGCCTGCGTCAATTAGCAGGTCAATAATAGGATAAGTATTAATTTCATGTGGCATCGATAAAATGATACCAACAGATTGATATTTATTATCAATGATAAAATCAATGAGTTTCTTTAACAAAATTTTCTCTTGTTGTTTACGTTCAACATCATCCATATTGCTTAGGGATTTAATTGTCTCTTTTCTAAGCTCACGCTTATTCATATAACCACTCCACTATTCAATGTTATATCTATATTATCAGAATACAAAAGTTTTAAAAACTCTATGTAGCTAGGCATTGCATATTATACCAACAAGAATTTTAATCATATGAAGATTGATGAAATAATACCATTACTTTGCCTCGCATTAATTTTAGATTGACTGTGGGCAGTCGGACCCGCTTTCGCGTTCCCCAGAAGTTGTTTTAAGTCTCTCCGGAACGGCAATCGCGGTTTCGCGTTCCCCAGAAGATTTTTGTCTACTCTCCGGAACGGCAAAGACGGTTTCGCGTTCCCCATACGGATTTTCGAGTCACTGGGGAACGCCGATTGTCGTTACGCGTTCCCCATACCGATTTTCGAGTCACTGGGGAACGCCGATTGGGGTTACGCGTTCCCCATACAGAGTTTCGCTTCCCTGGGGAACGCCGATTGTGGTTACGCGTTCCCCATACCGATTTTCGCGTCCCTGGGGAACGCCGATTGTCGTTACGCGTTCCCCAAACAGAGTTTCGCGTCCCTGGGGAACGCCGACCCCTGCTCAGTGCGCCACAACTTCATAAAAGATAGCCTGTCCTGGATATTACAAAAAAGAACCAAAACCATCAAGGTTTCGGTTCTTTTTAAAATTTAATTTAAATGATCTGCTGTTAAAACATAATGGACCTGATATGAAATACTTTTGATGTGGTCACCAATTCGTTCAAGGTATTTCGCAGCCAGCTGAGACTGTCCTGTTATAAATGAATCTGGCATATCGAATATATCGGACGTTGTTACTTGTACAAACAATGCATCGATATCGCTGTCTCTTTCAACGATTTCTTTTAAGAGTGCAATGTCGTGCTCGTCATAAGCTGTCTTTACATCAACCAGCATTAAATGTGCAAGTTTCTCCATTGTTCTAAGACGCAATATTAACTTTTCATTATCTATTATCGTGCGTTTTCTAATTTTGAAGATATTACTAATGTTCTCACTCATGCGTAATAATTCATAAGAAATTTTTATGCTTGAGATGATCACTCTTAAATCAGTCGCAACAGGTTGTTGTCTCAAAATTAAGTTAATGGCCTTATTATTAATCTCACGCTCAAGCTCAATAATTCTATCACCCGTTTTAATTAATTTTCGAGCAATTTTTGGATTGCTGCTCTTTAAGATATCAACAGAACCAATCAAACGCTCGTCTACTAATTTACCTAATTGAACAACACTTCCTATAAGATTATCCATTTCTTGCGTAAATTCTTGTCTAGGCACTAATTAACCAAACCTTCCAGAAACGTAGTCTTCAGTACGTTTGTCATTTGGATTTTCAAAAATTACATTCGTATCATCATATTCTACAACATAACCTTCATAGAAGAATGCAGTTTTATCTGATACACGTGCTGCTTGTTGCATGTTATGCGTCACAACAATCAGACTATAATTTTTCTTAAGCTCTCTCATCAAGTCTTCAACTTTAATCGTTGAGATTGGGTCAAGTGCACTTGTCGGCTCGTCCATTAATAATACATCTGGTTCAATTGCGAGAGCTCGTGCGATACATACACGCTGTTGCTGACCACCAGATAAACTGTAAGCATTCTCATGTAGACGGTCTTTTAATTCATCCCAAATTGCTGCGTTGCGGAGTGATTCCTCAACCACTTCATCAAGAATCTTCTTCTTTTTAATACCATGCACACGCGGTCCGTATGCAACGTTATCATAGATTGATTTTGGGAATGGATTCGGTTTTTGAAACACCATACCTACTTTTGTTCTTAACTCTTCTTTAGTAAAAGATTTTTCAAAAATATTTTGATCTTTATAAACAATCTCGCCTTCAGTTCTAACGATTGGAACAAGCTCAACCATTCTGTTTAAAGATTTTACGAACGTCGATTTACCACACCCGGATGGTCCGATAATCGCACTGATGTCATTCTCTTTAAAATCTAAATTAATATCTTGCAGGGCATGATTTTTACCATACCATAAGTTAAAGTTCTTAGCCGAAAATACATTGTTACGATCTTGAGATATAGCTGATTGTTGAGCGTCGCTACTAGAACGATCTGAGACATAGATTTTTTTAGTTTTGATTTTAGTTTTAACAGACATTTAAGTGCCCCCCGAATTAATATCTTCTAGAAAATTTGTTTCGAATAAATATCGCGACGCTGTTCATCGCTATTAAAATCGCTAATAACACTAAGATACCAGTTGCTGCTAAATCTGAGAAGTCATGCTGTGGCATTTTAACCCATGAGTATATTTGCATTGGCATTGCCTGGAAAGAATCCATCACACTGGACGGTGTCCTGAGCAACGTCGTGGGTACCCCGATAACGACTAGTGGAGCTGTTTCCCCAATCGCACGGGATAATGCAAGTATGATACCTGTAATAATACCAGGAATCGCTGCTGGTAGTACAATTCTTGATACGGTTTGCCATTTTGTTGCACCCATACCAATCGATGCTTCACGCACCGTGCTTGGCACTGCTCGAATTGCTTCTTGTGATGCGACAACTATAACAGGCAAAATCATAAGCGCGAGTGTTAAACCAGCGGCAAGTACTGAGTTACCTAGTGACATTGCGCGTACAAATAATCCTAATCCAAGTAAACCAAACACTACTGATGGTACACCTGCTAAATTTGAAATATTGATCTTAATAAAATCAGTCACACGACCTTTACGTGCATACTCTTCAAGATAAAGTGCAGTACCAACAGCTAAAATTATAGCAACCGGGGCTGTGACTAACATCAGCCATAAGGATCCCATAATTGCGCCGTAAAATCCTGAACGTTCAACATTTCTGGCAGATGCAAAGTTAGTGATGAAATCCCAACTTAAAAATCTTAATCCACTACTTAAAGTATCGTATATTAGCATTGCAAGTACAAGTAATCCGACCAGCGTACTCAAGAAGAATAATACCATCGCTGCTTTATTGAGAAAGAGTCGTCTGCCTCTTTTATCGTCTATAATTTTTTTGTCGATTAAACTCATCTTAATACTCCTCTCTGAATCGTTTTGAGATCCATATAGAAATCATATTCATTATGAAAGTAAAGAAGAATAGAGTTAAACCAACAGCATATAAACTATAGTAAATATCTGTACCGAACGCTGTATCTCCACTTGTAATTTGAACGATAAATGCCGTCATTGTCTGCAAAGAGCCAGTGATGTCTAAACTAAAGTTAGGATTTGACCCGGCAGCTATCGACACAATCATCGTTTCACCAATTGCACGAGATATTGCAAGCACAAACGATGCCATTATACCAGATATCGCGGCAGGAACGACCACTTTGATTGTTGTTTCAATCTTTGTTGCACCTAAACCGTAAGAACCCTCACGCATCGCACGCGGCACAGCGCTCATTGCATCCTCACTAAGACTTGCAATCATTGGAATAATCATAATCCCAACAACCAGACCTGGTGATATTGCGTTAAATAATCCAATATCAGTTGTGAAATTTCTTAGTAGCGGAGTTACAAAGTTAATTGCAAAGTATCCGTAAACCACTGTCGGAATACCAGCAAGCACTTCAAGGACAGGCTTGATGATCTTTCTGAGTGTTTCATTTGCGTATTCACTCAAATAAATTGCAGCACCCAGCCCAATTGGCATGGCGAATATCGCTGCAATAATAACAATTCTAAACGTACCACTTATGAGTGCCCATATACCATACTGTGCATCACCTGCATAGGGACGCCATTCTGTTCCGGTAATAAACTCAACGAATGGTATACGATTGAAGAATTCTATAGACTCCGATGCTAATATATATAAAATAGCAATTGTTGCAAAAATAGAAATGGATGTAATTAAGAATAAAATCGCCGGAATGAATTTTTCAAACGTATTAGAATTATTACTCTTATTCTTTTCGATCATCTCTTGGATGTTATGATTCTTTGTCATGTGATTACTGCCCTCCGATTCACTATGAAAGAGCGAGTAAATGAAATCTACTCGCTCTCACCATTCACATTATATTATTCTTTGCTTAAGAATAATAGCTCAAAATTACTTTTTGAAAAAGAATTACTCTTCGTCTTCAGTATCTTCTTCAGTAACTTCCTCTTCAGCATCTTCCTCTGATTCTTCAGCGTCTTCTTCTGTATCAGCTGCATCGAACTCTACCGGCTCGACATTTGGAAGTTTGTTGTACTGCTCAAGTAATGTCGCATCATCTAATGGTACATAACCTACAGCTTCAGCAGCTTCTTGAGAGTTGATAATGACATACTCTAGGAATGCATGTGCACTTGTGTTTTCAGCTAAAGCATCCTGGTCAGTATATACGAATAATGGACGTGCTAAAGGATAAGTGAAATCCATTACGTTTTCAAATGTTGGTTCAGCTGGCGCGTCCATGTCTTCAGACTGGATAGCAAGTGCTGTTAATGAATCTTGGTTTTCCATGTAGAAGTTATATCCGAAGAAACCAATTGCAGTCTCGTCGTTAACTACTGAACGAACCACTTCGTTAGTGTCCTGGATTAATTGAACGTTATCGCCAACTTCACCGTCGTCACCGAAGATTGTTTCTACGAAGAAACCATGTGTTCCGTGGTCTTGCGTTGGACCATAAACTGTGATGTCCTGATCAGGGAACTCGTCGCGAACTTCGCTCCAGTTTGTCGCTTCGCCTGAGTAGATTGCAGCTAATTCTTCAAACGTTAAGTCTTCGACAAAATCGATGCTTTGGTTAACTGCTACAGTTAATCCATCAGTCGCTACCAGATATTCTTCCCAGTTGATTTCATTTTCTTCTAAATCTGCAATTTCTTCATCCTTGATGTCACGTGATGCGTTAGCAAAAGAAACATCGCCTTCTATTAATGCAGAGAAACCAGAGCCTGTTCCGTTACCGCCAAGTTCAACTGCTAAATCGTATTCAAAGAAAAAATCTTCTACTAATACGTTAAGAATTGGGAATACTGTAGATGAACCTTCACCTGCAACAGTTGCACCAGTATCTATTTCTGACTGAACTTCTAAACCTGCTAATACATCTTCCGCCGGCTGAGCTGATACATTAGGCTCACTTAAAGCTGATACATTAGTCACACTTAAAGTAGTTACAGCTAATCCTGCAAGTAAAGCATATGAAAAGAAACGCTTCTTCATCAAAAATTCCTCCAAGAGAATAATTATCATTAATTTATCTTACATCCATTATAATATCGAACGAATGTTAATCTGCAATGAAGTAATTGTAAAGATAATGTAAAGGTTGTTTTAATCTAAAACGATCCTCTCACAAATCCTTGATAAATCTCTTCAAAATCATATTGATAAAATGATTCCGCCGGCTGCCCTTCATATAACTCATAATATTTATTGATCACGTCACGAGACGTGTGATTCGTTGGAAAATATGGAATTACGAGTGGCATATGTGGAAAGACCACAGAGAATGCCATGCTCGGATTTTCATACGGTGCGTATGCAACAAATGTATGATTCAGCACTTGTTCTCCATCTAGAAATGCTTCTGCAGTACCGGTTTTCCCTGCAGCTTCCGGTTCTATATCATGATGTGTTAAGTATGCTGTACCCCACAGGTTTCGCTCAGGTACACTGCCATGAAACACATCGCGAAGTCCACCTTGTATTTGAGATAATTCTTCATTCGAAAGTTCGAGTACATTAAGGACTTCTGGTGTGACGCTGGAAATGATAGCACTCTCATTGTTAGGGTCACCTTTACGCACTTCTTTGACAATGTTTTGTTTCATCCGTTTGCCATCTGCCGCAACCGTTGAAATATATTGGAGCAATTGCATGTTTGAATATGTATCGAGCTGTCCAATTGAAAGGTTCAAATACTCCATCGCGTTGTAATCAATTGTCGGGCTGATACCAAGTGCTTCATTCGGTAAGTCGAGTCCTGTTCCAGAACCAAGGCCAAATGAATGGAATGCGTTTCTTAACTGACGTCCGGCAACTTCAACATTTGTCGGTACCTGCATGCCCTCAGTATATTGTTCACCGGCAAGTTGCAGCGCCGTTAAGAACATATAGATGTTCGATGACACCATGAGCGCTTGACGGTCACTCACGTCATGTACGCCTTGTCTGTTAAAGAATGATGACACACTAGTCCCGTCACTAAACACGAGCCTTCTATCCGTCATCACGTGTCCAGGTGAATACATATCATTTGTATAACCAGCGGCTATAACAGCGGCCTTAATAGAAGAACCCGCAGCATACGTTGTCGTAAAGTTTGCATAATCAAACTCAACAATCTCACCTTCGTCATTGATCTGTTTACCTACCATTGCAAGTATGTCTCCATTGTTTGGGTCTTGTACTGCAAGCAATATCGTGCTGACGTGTTCTGGGATAATCGTGTAATCAATGTTCCCCTGCACTGCATTTCGTTCCGCTGCACGCTCAGCAATACTTCTTAACTGAGTTAAATGATATTCCGCAACTGCTTCAAGCTCAGTTTGTAATTCAATATCGACGGTTAAATAAATATCATCACCTGGTGCCCCCGGATCGAACACCTCTTGATTAATTACAGTTCCTGATTTATCTGTACTATATTTAATAACTTCTTTTTCACCACTCAGTACTTCTTCATACATCAGTTCGATATAACTCTTACCAACGCGGTCGTTCCTGGAGTAACCCTGTGCGACATAATATTCCGCAAGTTCAGCAGGTAACCCTTCTGTTGCTGTTGATACTTCACCTAAAATTACTTTCAGTGAGTCTCCATATGGATATTCTCGCATCCAGTCCATACCTGTTGTCACACCACTGATTGGATCAATATTTTCATTAATATCAGCAAATTCTTTCTCAGTCACTTCTCTATTTTTAATAATAGTTGGCTGCAACTCTTGTGCATTGACCATCTTTGTATATATTTTGATGAGATTTAAGTCATCATCGTTTAGAATCGCATCCACATCTTGAAGCGTCGCTTCTTCATAAAATGATTGACTCAGTTCATAAAATGAGAGATTTCCTTCTTGAAACAAATTGTATTGCTCTCTGACAATATTTTCAACGCGCCCGAAATAATTATTTAAAACAAAATCCTGCTTATCTCTCAGTCCAACGTTCTCGTCAGGCATCTCAATGATTTCACTCAATTCTCTTGCTACGTTTAAAATATCATTCGGCTGCATATTGCGGTGCCGCGTAAAGAATACTGAACGAACAGATTCATTACCAACGAGTAACTCGCCATTTCTATCATAGATGTTACCGCGGGGCGCACTGTTATTCACTTCTATGTAAGATGCGTTCTCAATTTGTTCTAAGTATGTATCACCTTCGACAATCTGAAGTTGTCCAAGACGAATGACTAAAGCGAGACACAACAAAAATACGACTAGAATAATTAAATTTATTCTGGACCTTAGTATTTGTGGTGCATTTATTTTATAATTCTTGAGTTTTGTGCGTTTCAAAACATTCAGTCCTTCAGGATATTAGTACCAATTATTTTAACATAATAATATAGATAAACGTAATTTGAGCATAAAAAAGAGACGCATGATTTACATGCGCCTACCCATATTAATTATTATTTGTTTGCAATGTAGATTTCAGTAACTTTGTCCCAGTTAACAACGTTCCAGAATGCTTTTAAGTACTCAGGACGTTTGTTTTGGTACTTCAAGTAGTATGCATGCTCCCATACGTCTGCACCAAGTAGTGGTGTTTGACCATCTGTTACCGGGTTATCCTGGTTTGGTGTAGAAACAACTTCAAGCTCACCGTTGTTTAATACGAGCCATGCCCAGCCTGAACCGAAACGTGCTGCACCAGCAGCTTCAAATTTTTCTTTAAATTCGTCAACTGAACCGAATTTCGCTTCAATTGCTGACTTTAAGTCTCCATTTAATTCTTTACCTTCCGGTGATAAAATTTCCCAGAAGAATGAGTGGTTGTAATGTCCACCACCATTATTTCTAACAGCAGTTTGAATGTCTGAAGGTAAATCTTTATAACCTTTAACAAGATCCTCTAATGAAGCATTTTCATGTTCTGTACCACTTACTGCTTCATTTAATTTCGTCACATACGTGTTGTGGTGCTTAGAATGGTGAATTTCCATTGTTTCAGCGTCAATATGTGGTTCTAAAGCATCATATGCATAAGGTAATTTAGGTAATTCGAAAGCCATAATTCAATCTCCTCCAAATATTTTGTTATATACTCAATATAGCAATTAGATGATAAAATAACAATGATGTGGCTCATGCTACTCTAAAATCCATCAAAAGTACTACTCATAAGGATGATTCGGACATGACAAGCTATTATAATTACTTTATTCGCGCCCTCACATTTAAAAAATACCCACTTTTTCGTACGGTAAACTTCAGATATCTCATCTATAACTTAATCATTATTACGATATTAATGATACTGCCAAATGCGATTTCACTTTTATCGACAGTGAATCAGGTTGGCGAGTTATCTAGTATAGATGAAGCCATCCCCGCATTTGAAATTGAGGATGGAGAATATCATGGTGAAAATAAAATTATTGAGGTCAATGATTTAACATTTATCTTTGACGCGGACATTACGAGCGATGATGTATCAATGATTCCAGATGACGTTGTTGCAGGGTTTATTCGTGACGGAATTTACATCGATAATTTACAAAACGAAGTGCTCGGGTACTTTTATATCAGTAATATTAAAAATCAGGACGATCTAACTGAGTTTATTGATACCCATCTCTCAAGCATATACTTTTACTATTTCGTCTATCTTACATTACAATTCTTCTTAATGATTGTTATGGTGATATTGGTTTTATCAGTAATAATGTATGCACTCGATTTGTTCAGTAGACTCACTAATAAAAAGTCTCGATTCATGAATTGGTTTAAATTTGCAACATTTATCTGTATTATATTACTTATACCGTATATCATTATAATGGTGCTGTTTAAATGGCCACCATATTTTATAATATTATTTTCAATTCCTTTTATCGTACATTTTTATAGAAAATTGCCGCCTGCAAGACGGCCAGTCAAGTCTTAAAATTATTAGAAATTATGCAAGGAGTAATGATTTATGTCAATGTTAACAAATCGCAAAGATACCCGTCCGGTACGTGTTGGTAACCTCGTGATTGGTGGTAATGATGAAATTATCATCCAAAGTATGGCGACAACAAAAACGCATGACGTCGAAGCGACAGTCGCTGAGATCAATCGCCTGGAAGAAGCAGGTTGTCAGATTGTGCGTGTCGCATGTCCTAAAGAAGAGGACGCACTCGCGATTCCTGAGATTAAAAAACGCATTAATATTCCACTTGTTGTAGATATTCATTTTGATTACAAGCTTGCCCTACTCGCTATTGAAGGTGGTGCAGATAAAATTCGTATCAACCCTGGAAACATCGGGCGCCGCGAAAAGGTAGAAGCTGTTGTAAATGCATGTAAAGAAAAAGGCATTCCAATTCGTATTGGTGTTAACGCAGGTAGTTTAGAGAAGCACATTATTAAAAAATACGGCTTCCCTACTGCTGACGGCATGGTTGAAAGTGCAATGCATCATATTAAAATTCTTGAAGAGCTCGACTTCCATGACATTATCGTGTCGATGAAAGCATCAGACGTACATCTTGCAATCGAAGCATATGACAAGATTGCACGATTGATTGATTATCCGCTGCACTTGGGTATTACTGAGAGTGGTACACTGTTTGCTGGTACAGTTAAGAGTGCTGCAGGATTAGGCGCTATTTTATCTAAAGGGATTGGGAACACGTTACGTATCTCACTATCTGCGGATCCAGTAGAAGAAGTTAAAGTTGGGCGTGAGTTATTGAAAGCTTACGGCTTAGCGAGTAACGCCGCAACATTAATCGCTTGCCCGACATGTGGACGTATTGAAATCGACTTGATATCTATTGCGAACGAAGTCGAAGAATACATCGCAGATGTCAAAGCACCGCTGAAAGTTGCTGTCCTTGGATGTGCTGTAAACGGACCAGGAGAAGCACGCGAAGCAGACATTGGTATTGCAGGCGCGCGCGGCGAAGGATTATTATTCATGCACGGTAAGACAGTGAGAAAAGTACCAGAGGAAACAATGGTGGATGAGTTAAAGATGGAAATCGACAAACTCGCAGAAGCTCACTATAAAAAGCAGGCAGAAGAAAAAGCATTATTAGAAAACAAATAGTGTGTGAGATAGATTGAAGCCCCGGCTAAAGCAGAAATGCTTAGGTCGGGGCTTTTTATATTGGGTGAGATGTGATATTTAGATTGGAACGGGTAACGGGTGGCGGAGATTCCTCCGTCATACGATAGAGTCCCACCGTCACTGTAAGATTTCTCATGGAGAAGGTAAACACCTTATTAGCTCTATGAAATTTCTCATAGAGAAGGTAAACGCCTTAACAGCTCTATGAAATTTCTCATAGAGAAGGTAAACGTCTTATTAGCTCTATGAGATTTCTCATGGA
>JBGYPO010000168.1:0-6473 GCA_041838435.1 Aliicoccus sp.
AAATTTCGGGTCCTTCTCAACTCATCGTCTCTGCCAGTCAAGGTCATATGGTCGGTATTGGTATTATCGCCAAGTAAGTCAAGCGAATTTTAATCGTATTTAAGG
Organism: Aliicoccus sp.; assembly: GCA_041838435.1. GTDB lineage: Bacteria > Bacillota > Bacilli > Staphylococcales > Salinicoccaceae > Aliicoccus. Next base: position 106 of record JBGYPO010000168.1, read on the forward strand.
AGAGAAATGAATGAATCAAATACACAAATTTGACCAACTAGCCTCGCACTACGACTCACCTAATAATATTAAGATGGCTGCACTCGCGACTGAAGCCATCCGCCCTTTTCTAAATGATATGTGCTTGGAAAAAGTGGTCGACTTAGGCTGCGGAACTGGCTTAGTTGGCTTGGAATTACTCGTGGACGTGGACTCAATGTTATTTGTGGACGGGTCTGAGAAAATGCTAGAACAAGTCGAGTTGAAACTTGCTGAGATATCCGCACACAATGCCTCGGTCCGCTTGGTGGATTTTGAAAAAGGTATTCAACTTCCTGAAAAAGTCGATACGATTATTATGTCGCTTGTCTTGCACCACATTCCTAATTATCAAGCATTGTTAGCGGCGCTACTTGAACAGTTGAATGAAGACGGCCAATTATTACTGATTGAAATGGGTAAACAAGGTCATGGACACGGCTTTGACATGAATCAGTTGGCTGAAGAAGTTCAGGCAGCAAGCTTTGGGAATGTAGAAGCAGATATGTTCTTTGAAAATCAAGAAAGCTCGCGCTTTTTATTGCGCGCGACTAAATAATAGATGAAATCCACCTCAAATTGATGATTTGAGGTGGGTTTTTTGGTTTTCGGGGCGTCGTGTGGTGGCACGACGCTCCGTATTTTCGTTTGCGGTACGTCGTGAGTGAGCTCGACACTACGCATTTGAATTTGCGGTACGTCGTGGGCGATCACGACACCACGGAAACAGATTTGCGGTCCATCGCGCTGAGTCACGATGAACCGCAAGGTCATTTTTAACCAATAATATAGATACTTACTGCTGATATAATACAGAACACTCCTAGAATGGTCATCGCAATTGAAGTGAGGTTCCATTTTTTATTGTTTTTATAATAAATTTCCCAGGCTGTATACAGTTGTGGGATTGAAACAGCCAAGAGTAGTAGCGAAGTGAAGATATGCCTTGATATGAGATCATTCATTTGTGCAATAAATGAACCAATGATAATAACAGCACTGATGCCTCGTGTAATTGAATTTAGATTGTTCACTTGTCTCACCTCTTTGCTTTCATTCTAACATAAACTGAAAATAATGAGGTGAGACACTGTGAACACTTACTTACGCGTCTAATTTGAAATGCTTATTAAATTTAACCTATAATGAATGTAAGGCAAACATAATTAAGTTGGCTTTGCAGAGCGTCGTGCTCACTCACGACTCTACGGAAATTGGTTTGCGGTACATCGTAGTCGAGCACGACGCTACGCATTTTGATTTGCGGTACGTCGCGCCACTTCACGACGCGCCGCAAGCCCAATAAATAAACATCTAAGGAAAGGAGCTCGTCTATGACATATATAAGAGATGCGTTCAGGAACATCTTTCGATCCATTGATTTTCAGGCTTTATTAGAGGACGGTCTCTCAACCGTTCTTCGCATTATTTTAACCGTTACGGCTTTATGGCTTGTGCGAATGTTAGTTGAGAAAATTATTACGACCTATTTTGAAAATACAAAACGCTTTAAATTTTATAATTATTCACGAAATAACACAATTCAGCGATTATTACTGAATATTGTGCTTTATACATTTTACTTCTTCGTTGGCTACAGCGTACTTTCAATACTTGGCATTCCAGTGGGAACTTTAGTTGCTGGAGCTGGGATTGCGAGTTTGGCGGTTGGTTTAGGAGCGAAGGATTTAGTTTCAGATTTGGTGAATGGTTTGTTTATCTTGATTGAACACCAATTTGATGTGGGTGATCACATCGTCATTAACGGTTATGAAGGGCGCATTTACAGTATTGGGGTGCGAACTACGGTGATTCGCGATTATAACGGGATTCATCATTTTATACCCAATGGAAATATTCAAGAATTGTCAAATCTGTCGCGCGAAGCAGTCCGAATTGATTTGGATTTATTGATTCCCACAGATATTAACTTTGCGGCCTATGAAGAGTTACTTAAAGACACTTACCGTCAAGTCATCGAGTCCGATGATCAAATTAATGACACGACGGATTTTATTGGCTTGATGAAAGACAAACACGGACGACTCATCTATAAAATACGGATTTGGGTTAAAGACGCTGATGATGTGGTTGACGTCGAGGGACGTTATTACAAGTTATTCGCCGATGCTTTAAATGAAGCAGGCCATCCAATTCCAATGAGTGAATTGTCACGCATGAATACAATGGTTCAAGTTGAGAAAGAAAATGCAGATGATATATTTTCTTAAAAGCAAAAGACGTCTGAGATAGGCGTCTTATTTTTATGCTTTTTCTTCGACTTTATCGGATAGTTTACTTGTGAAACGGTTTGAAAAGAAATCAATCAACGGACCAGCCAGGAAACCAGTGATGAAGGTTGAAACGCCAACTGGACCCCCAAGAATCCACGCAGTAATTACAACAATTATATCTTGAATCATTCTGACAGTTTTGTAACTCGCTGAAACGCGGTCAGTGATGACTGGCGCTATCGCATCATAGGGTGATACCCCAAGATCAGCGTCCATATATAAAGCGACACCGAAAGTAAAGATTAAAATCGCGACCACTGTAATTAAAAGCTGAACGATAAAGGCAAACTGAGTTGGGTCTATGAATGACTCTAACATGCTGATAAAGAATTCAATCATGTAACCAACAAGCACAAAGTTGAAAATTGTCCCCCAGCCAATAATCTTCCGGTCAAAAAACAAAATAATTGCCAAAATCGCAGCATTGACAAATAACTGATAATTCCCCAAAGTAAAGCCAAGTAACTCACTCGCTCCTGTGTTAATCGCAGTGAATGGATCCAAGCCCATATTCATTGTTTGGCTCAATGCGGCCCCAAAACTGATGAGGCTAATACCAATTAAAGACATTAACGCCTTCCATATAAATTCTTTCCCATTTATTGAAAACATATATAACTCCTTAAAATTTAGTTTTATCTCTATTCCTTAAGGTTAATACAATTGGAGGTAAATATGCAACTGATTCGATTATAAGTGCTGTTACAATTCAAAAAAAATGCCTACTAAATCTTTAAATCTAGTAGGCATTATTGACTATTTAAATACACTGTTCAGATCCTTTCTCAACATCATGTGTCAATTTATTCACTTTCTTTTGGTCTTACTACTAATACGTCACACGATGCATGACGAATAACATTTTCCGATACAGATCCCATAAAGAATCTTTCTACAGCACCCATACCTCTCGCACCCATAACGATTAAATCAATATTCTCGCGTTTTGGAATATCTTCAGCAATGACATATTTTGGAGATCCCATCTCAAGGATTGTCTCAACATCTGTTAAGCCTTGCCCTGTCGCTAAATCCTTCGCATCACTCATCACACGGTTACCTAGGTCTCTTAATGCATCCCTAAAATGAATATCCGAACTTGATGTCGCTTGGATTGCTCGTGTATCTAATACATGTAAAATAAATAGTTTGGCATTATTCCGTTCAGCAATTGCTACGGCTTTATTCAAAGCCAACTCAGCGCCTTCAGATCCATCTGTCGCAACTAATATGCGTTGATACTCTTGTAACATTTTACACACCTCCTGTATGTCTTATATATTTATTATAACACATAATGAATGCGCTTACTCTATAGAGGATTAATATTTCTATAAAATGGATATTATTTTAGATAGTGACGTGTTTATAGTAAAATTTAGTTAAAAGAAGGAGAGATGCGTCAAAGAATTGTGGCAATTTCAAACTCGAGCGCATTTTAGAAAGAGGGATTCAAATATGAAAAACAACGCACTCAAACGTATTCTAGCGTCCATTCTATTCGCTGCGGTACTATTTGCCGGCTTTAGCTCTGCAGTAACCGCTGAAGAAGCAACTGAAAGTGTTGATACTAGCAACTACGCACCTGGTTTATTCTATCCCTATTATGATCACATAGGAGTAGGCATGGAATTTGCGCCTTTTACCTTAACTTTAGATTATGAACCTGATGAAGACGGGATTTACCAAGTCAGTCGTGCCAATACAGGTAATACTGTCTCTTATGTCTATCAATTGACTGAAGATGGTGTCATCGAATTAGCTTACTATCCAAACTCGTATGAAGGTGAAGACTTCCGTTATCACGAAGATTCCCTAGATGAGCAAGTCGCGACATTCTTCCCAGCCGAGTTAGCGGCTGGAGACACATTTACAAGAGGTTACCGCGATGAACTAGAGTTTACAGTCACGGATATTCTCGCTGAACATGAAGTTGAGGGTGAAACATATCATGATGTCTTAGTGATTGAAACAGTTATGCCAGAAGGTGAGGTACAACGATACTACTACGCCCCTGAAATTGGTGAAATCGCTTCTGAATATATCTTTGATGACGAAGGAAATGCTATTACCACTGCATTGAGTGAATATGGGGAAGTACCAACTGAATAATTTGGATGAGTCAATTGCAAATAAACAAGGGGGCTGACAGTTAATCATTGTCGGTCCCCTTGTTTAAGTTTTATAAATTGGATTTTAGTTTACGAATAACGCACTCTGCTCTCCTGCTTGGCGACCAAAGATAATTATATCAGCTATAGCATTTCCGCCAATGCGATTTGATCCGTGAACACCACCACTTGCTTCACCAGCTGCATATAAACCAGTAATTGCTTCATCAGCTTCGTTTAATACTTGAGCGTTTGTGTTAATTTTTACCCCGCCCATTGTATGGTGAATTCCTGGCGCAATGTTTATTGCGTAAAAAGGCGCTTCTTCTAATGCAATCTCCATACCCGTTGTTCTTCCAAAGTTATCATCAGTTCCGTTTGCTACACTATCATTCCAAATCGATAGAGTTTGACTCAATACTTCTGGATCCAATTCTATAGTAGTAGCTAATTCCTCAATAGTATCTCCAACTTTAACCAAGCCCATTGATTCATACTGATCTATGGCTTTCACTCGCCCTCTTAGTGCTTGGTCGAAAATTACGTAAGCAGATGAATCTGTTTGAGATAAGATTGCTTGTGACACTGCATCACGTGTATCTAATTCATTAAAAAATCTCTCGCCCTCTTTATTAACCAAAATAGCACCTTCACCTCGTACTGCTTCAGTAATTAAATATGATGTCTCTTGCTCAACTGTTGGGTGAATTTGTATTTGATCCATATCTACTAACTGAGCGCCAACTTCTTGGGCCATTACTAAGCCATCTCCGGTCGCTCCTTCGTGATTCGTCGTAACAAATCCTTCTAAATCCGGATTATTATCTGTAACCATTTCTAAGTTACCGCCAAAACCACCCGTTGCAATAATTACAGCTTTTGCATTCACTTGATGTTCATTACCTTCAATATTAACTTGGACACCAGTAACTGCTCCATCTTCTTCTATTATTTCAGTGACATTGGCATTTACGAAAGTTGGAATTTCACGTTCAAATACATTTCGTTGTAAGCCGTCCACTAGATATCCTCCAATTGCTGATCCATCTTCAGGACGATGAGCTCTTGGTACACTCATACCTCCTGTAGTGGTAATACTACTTAAAGTGATACCCATAGAGTCTAACCACTCTATTGCTGAAGCAGAATTATCTACTAAATAATGAACTAACTCTTCATCGTTTGTATCGTGTCCGCCTGCCATTGTCTCTTCAAAAAACAATTCATTTGAATCTTCTATACCTTCAGCTTCTTGGAACTTAGATTCAGATGCATTCATTCCAGCTGATGATTTCAGAGTATTTCCACCTAATATTGGCATTTTTTCGAATATGGCCACATTTGATCCGGCATCTTTGGCAGCAATTGCTGCAGCCATTCCTCCTCCACCAGCACCAATAACTATGACATCATATGATTCTGCTAAATCATCTGGGTGTGTAAAGTCTGCTGTGACTTCCGATGCTCCAGTTTCTGCATCTGTTTCGCTATCTTGTGCACTAACGTTCAAACTACCTACTATACTGCTTAATACTAAACACATAATCAATACTGACTTCATTATCTTACAAACGAACTTCATACTTTAACCCCTTTGTGATTTAATACACATATTATACATATTAATGAAAGTCATTTCAATATGTTGAATAAATAAATTTTATAACTTATGTCGGAATATTTCGGTTTTACGTACTAATGTGTATTTTTTTGATTAAATCTGCAGTCCTTTTCAATTCGAATGCGCATTAAACACATCTAAAAAAATAAACCAAACACCATAAAGTGCTTGGTTCGTTTTACTACTGATTCATTTCCCATTGTTCTACTAATGCTTGATACACGGCTTCAGTTTCTGCTTGCGTCGTTTGGTTAAAGATCAACCACCCTGGTGACTCCCCATCACTTAACTGAATATCGATATGGTAAGGATGGCTGTCATAGA
>JBGYPO010000169.1:0-6985 GCA_041838435.1 Aliicoccus sp.
GATATTGAGAGTAGTATTGGTCTGTCCTCAACTCAATTAATTGTTTTATTCATTGTTGCTATTATATTTATGGTACTTTTCATTGTGGTGGAAAGACGTCATAAAGAACCGATGATTCCGCTTCAATTATTTAATATTAAGGACATTACATTTGCTGTCTTTGCATCATTTTTAACAAGTATGATATTGATTAGTATGTCCGCATTCTTGCCGCTGTGGATACAGAATGTACTCGGTATGGGTGCCACTGCAACTGGAATTGTACTCATTCCACTCAGTGTCGGTTGGCCGATTGGTTCTGTGCTAAGCGGTCGTGTATTTATTGAGAAACTCGGCATAAAGCAAACAGCGCTTCTGGGTGTGAGTTTTATCTTTATTGGTTCTGTGCTGTTAACAACGATTACACCTGAAACACCACTCACAATCTTGGCATTATATATATTCGTGATTGGTCTTGGATTTGGATTTTCAATGACCAGTTTCACGGTCATCATCCAGTCTTCAGCACCACCAGAAATGAGAGGTTCGGCAGGTTCTTTAATTACGCTATTTCGTACATTAGGGCAAGCCATCGGGGTCGCTGTATTAGGTACTTCAATGAATTTAGCGATTCAAACTGTTGCGAGTGAAAGTCCTGCGATGGCTGTAGCAGACGGGTTACATGTGGTGTTTATCATCTCTGTAATCATCAGTATATTAAGCTTGATCGTGACATTTTTAATTCCGAAAAGATCTTTAGATGAATACAAATATTAGCGATTCTTATTCTTTCGTTAAGAAGTGTAGTGTACATGCTGTGAACAAGAAGCCGGCAACAAAGTTTGCCAGTGTGACAGGGATTTGATTCCAAACCCACCAGTCAGTAAAGCTAATATCTGCACCGAGCATCATGCCAGCAGGTATCACAAACATATTCACTACAGCATGTTCAAAACCTTGTCCAAAGAAAATGAAGACCGGCAACCACATCGCTGCAATTTTACCAACTGTTGCAGTGGATGTGTTCGCCATGACAGCACCGATCGTCACCATGAAGTTACATAACAATGCTTTGACGATTACGACGACCATACCATCCGATCCGAGTGCCTGATATGCAATCGTCTTACCCTCAGCAACATTGATAATCTGGTTAATAAGCGCTGACTCATTTACATGCCCAAATTGTGTCACTGCTATAACGTAAAGAAAAGCATACAAAACAGCACCCATCAAGTTCCCTAAAAATGCCCATGTGAAGTTTCTCATGATGAGCGGTACCGTCGTTTTATTTCTGAACCTCGCCATCGGTAACATTGCAAAGCTACCCGTAACAAGTTCAAGATTTAAAATAAGCACCATTACGAAACCAACAGGGAAAACAATCGCGCCGACAATATCTAATCCAGTTTGCGTTGCAGCTGTATAAGCAAGAGTCGTCGCATAACCTAAAAATGCACCGGATAACATCGCTGAAATGATAATACGCATGACAGACAAACGTGTTTTTTTAGCACCAGCTTCTGCCATATTGGCAACCACTTGATTCGGTTTTACATAGTCCACATCGCATACTCCTTATTCTTTGCTAGTTACTTTAAATTTTACTCATTTTGTTAGCTGCTGCATGTGATTTAAATCATGATATTGTGATGATATTGTGAAAAAATTCATGAAGTTTGTCAGGATTAGTTTGCTAGCGCCTCTTCCTCGACTCTGTCGGTTCTCATTGGTATGGTAGACCCCCTTCCTCGACTCTGTCGGTTCTCATTGGTACGCTAGCGTCTCTTGCTCGACTCTGTCGATTCTCATTGGTATGGTAGTGCCTCTTCCTCGACTCTGCCGTTTCACATTGGTATGCTAGCGTCTCATGCTCGACTCTGTCGATTCTCATTGGTATGGTAGTGCCTCTTCCTCGACTCTGCCGTTTCACATTGGTATGCTAGCGCCACTTTCGTTACTCTGTCGGTTCTCATTGGAGAGGTAGGCTCTTTTTATTTAATCAAGAACAAAAAACACCCCAAAACTAATTTTTGGGGTGCTTCATAAATCTATTACACGCTTTCTACAACAATCGCATCATCGACAACTTTTGCGATAACGTGATCTAAAGTATCTTCTTCTAATAGAAGATCTGTCAACTGGTCCTCGACGACATCTTGGATGACGCGACGCAGTGGTCGTGCTCCAAATCGGTTGTCATATCCCATCTTAACCAGTTTTTCTTTTGCATCTTGTGTAATTTCTAATTCAATATTATTTTCTTTAACCACTTCATTTAAATCAACCAGCATTAAATCTACGATTTCTAACAAGTTTTCTTCGCTTAATTCATTGAAGTGAACAATACCATCAAATCGGTTGAGGAACTCTGGTTTGAAGTAATCACTTAGCATTTCTAATGAAGAAACTGCATCGCTCTCACTTTGTCCGAATCCCATGTTGTTGTTGTTGAACCCTGTTCCTGCGTTACTCGTCATGATGATTACTGTTTCTTTGAAGCTCACTGTACGACCATGTGAGTCTGTTAAGTGACCATCTTCCATGATTTGTAGGAACATGTTTTGAACATCTGGGTGTGCTTTCTCAATTTCATCGAGCAAGATGATATTGTACGGATTACGTCTGACTTGCTCTGTTAACTGACCTGCTTCTTCATGTCCAACATACCCTGGAGGTGATCCGATAATTTTAGATACACTGTGTTTCTCCATGTACTCACTCATGTCGAGACGGATTAACGAATCACGTGTTCCAAATAACTCTTCAGCAAGTGCTTTCGTGAGTTCTGTCTTACCGACACCAGTTGGTCCGACAAATAGGAATGTTCCGATTGGACGATATTTAGATTTTAGTCCTGCACGTGAGCGACGGATTGCTTTTGCAACTTTACCTACCGCTTCAGGCTGTCCAATGACTTTACTGCCAAGATTCGTTTCAATTTCACGCATTTTAGATTGTTCATCCGCTTGCATTTTCGTAACAGGAATTCCCGTTTTCTCTTCAACGATTAACTGAACGTCAGAAACATCCACATCGATTGTATTGTTTTCTGTACCTTGAGATTTTTCTAACTGTTTTTCAAGTTGATGTTCTTGATATCTCAAGTTCGCTGCTCTTTCATAATCTTCAGTATCCGCTGCTTGTCGCTTTTCAGCTCTCACTTTTTCTAACTGTGTTTGAATTGAATCTGAATCGTTTTCAGCGTTGGCAAGATTGAGTCGAGACCCAACCTCATCCATCAAGTCGATTGCTTTATCTGGTAAGAATCGCTCTTGGATATAACGATCCGATAAAGTAACAAATGATTTGATGACATCATCTGAGTATTTAACTTCATGGAATTTTTCATAGCGATCTTTAATACCATGTAAAATTTGCTCTGCTTGTTCTAATGTTGGTTCTTTTACAGTGATTGGTTGTAAACGTCTTTCAAGTGCAGCGTCTTTTTCAATCTGACGATACTCTTTTAACGTTGTCGCACCGATTAACTGCATTTCACCACGTGCGAGTGCAGGTTTTAAGATGTTACCCGCATCCATTTTAGAACTCTCTGCTGTACCAGCTCCGACGATTAAGTGAATTTCATCAATGAACAGAATGACTTCATCGCGTTGTTTCACTTCTTCAATCAGCTCTTGCATACGCTCTTCAAATTGTCCGCGAATTCCCGTGTTTGCAACGAGTGACGCAACATCTAACATGTACACTTCTTTGTTCATCAGCTTTGTTGGTACATCGCCCTCAACAATTTTACGTGCTAAACCTTCAGCAATCGCCGTTTTACCGACACCAGGTTCACCGATGAGAACTGGGTTGTTTTTATTACGTCTATTAAGAATTTCAATCACACGTTTAACTTCAACATCACGGCCGATAACCGGGTCAATTTGGTTTTGACGTGCTTTATCTGTTAAATTCGTACCGAGTTGTTCTAATAGACCCGGTTCTTGAGATTCTTTCACTTGTGTACCAGCCGCTCTGCGTGGACCATTTCCTTGATTAAATTGATTGAAAGATCCAAAAGCTTTGCTCGTTCCACCAAATAAATTGTTTGGATTTTGTGCTTGCATGTTTATTTGATGGAAGCAATCGTTACATAAATGTACTCTCGTTTTCTGATTATTTATATTCATAGCTAAATTAACATTTGCATCATTAACATTACAGTTTTGACATTTCATAGTAAGTGCCTCCTATTAAATTGAATTTAGTCTTTTTTGACTTTGACTATCTTTGACTATAATTATATTATACATCGTTTTTTTTATATTTCAAACGTAATGCTCATATGATTTAATTCAGTGAAATTTCGTTGAATTGTTATACTTAAGTAGAATAGGAGTGATTTTTTGACACAGACATGGCAGTTGAACGAAGGACATCTTCAAATACAACTACCGGAAATTTTTGATTTCGATGTGATTTTGGACTATTTAACACGCGATACGAATGAATGTATATATTCCGTAACGGATAATCACGTCACGCGACTGATTGAGATTAACGGTCATCGGATACTCTTTCGCGTGCGTGCGATTAATAATGAAATACTGGATATTGAATTTTTAAATGGGACTGAACCTAATCGTGATTTGATACCTGATGTTGTGGTCTATGTACGTGAATGGTTTGACTTGGATTATGATTTGCAATCTTTTTACGATATGGCGCGTCATGATGCCTTACTTTCCCAGACGATAACAAAGGAATATGGGTTACGGTTGATGGGCATTAACGATCTCTTTGAAGCTTTTTGCTGGGCAATTTTAGGCCAGCAGATCAATCTGACTTTCGCCTATACTTTGAAACGTCGCTTCGTTGAGAAATATGGTGAATACATGGAATATGAAGGCACAAAATACATGTTGTTCCCTCGTGTTGATGACATTGCTGTCCTGACACCGGATGACATGGCAGATGTAAAAATGACACGACGAAAAAGTGAATATATCATCAACGTCGCACAGTTGATCAAGGATGATGCGCTGACAAAAGAAGGTCTCTTAGCACTCGGCAGTCTTGAAGCGATTGAACGAGAACTCGTTAAAATTCGTGGCATCGGCCCGTGGACAGCAAATTATGTCAGCATGCGTTGTTTGCGTGTGGGCGCTGCATTACCTGTCACTGATGTTGGTTTAATGAATGCGATTAAATTTGGTCTTGAAATGGACAGAAAACCTAACAGGGATGAGATTTTATCGCTAGCTGAAAAGTGGCAAGGTTACGAATCATATGCAACATTTTACTTATGGAGACTGCTCTACTAAGTTTTTAAATATTCACAAATTTTCTGATAATTTCTATCGTGTTTATGATAATGTAAGTACAATATGAAAGTGGAGTGGATATTATGACAGTAAAAGATAGAGTGCGTGCACCATTCAGATATGATTTTGTCGGAAGTTTTTTACGCCCGGATGAATTAAAAGAATCACGCCGAGCATTTGAAAATGGAGAAATTTCGAATGATGAATTGACTAAAGTTGAAGATAAAGCGATTGAAACATTGATTGAGAAACAGAAGGCACTCGGATTAAAATCAATGACCGATGGAGAGTTTCGCCGTTCATGGTGGCACCTTGATTTTATGTGGGGACTCGGTGGCGTTGAAAAAACTGAAGTGGACCACGGTTATAAATTCAATGCAATAGAGACACGTGCGGAATCTGCAAGACTTACTGGTAAACTTAGCGGAAGTCATCATCCGTTCATCGATCATTTTAAATTTGTAAAACAATTCGAAGATGACAACACAATTGCACGTCAAACAATTCCAGCACCCGCTCAATTTTTATCTGAGTTATATCGACCGGAAAATATTGAGTCGACTGAGGCTGTTTATCCGGAAAAGTCAGAATTACTCAAAGATATTGCTGCCGCATATCAAACGTTTATACAAGAATTATATGATGCGGGTTGTCGTAACTTACAACTCGATGATTGTACGTGGGGCATGATTGTGGATGAAAACTATTGGAAGTCGCGCAGTGATAATGCTTCAGTTTCAGAGTTGAGTCGGGAATTTGTCGATTTAAATAATGAAGCGATTCGAAATCGTCCTGCTGATTTAATTGTGAATACACACGTATGCCGCGGCAACTACAGATCTCTGTGGGCATCGTCAGGTGCGTATGATACAGTTGCTGATATTTTAGGGTCTTCGGAATATATAGTGGAATTACTTTTTTAATAGTTTAAAAACAACTGGTGTTTAAATCGGATTTTCTAGTGGGATGTTAGGACAATCAATAGTATTATAAAAGTATCAATCACATACGAGTGATACGTTGGAAAAAAAATAAAATAGTCCAATTTACTTTACCGTGTACTATGGTACACGGTTTATAATATTCATGGGGTGAAATAAGATGATTTACCGCATTAGTGAGTTTGCAGAAAAATGTGGCGTTAATAAAGAAACGATTAGATATTACGAGAGAAAAAATTTATTACAAGAACCTCACCGAACGGAAGCTGGTTATCGGATATATTCATATGATGACGTTAAGCGTGTTGGGTTTATTAAACGAATACAGGAACTTGGTTTTTCTTTAAGCGAGATTTATAAATTACTTGGTGTTGTAGATAAAGATGAAGTTCGTTGTCAAGACATGTTCGAATTTGTTTCTAAAAAACAAAAGGAAGTTCAAAAACAAATAGAGGATTTAAAACGAATTGAAACTATGTTAGACGACTTAAAACAACGATGTCCAGATGAAAAGCAATTACATTCGTGTCCAATAATAGAAACATTAACATGAGAGATTAACGAAAGGGGCTTTATTATGAATAAATTTAAGGTAAACATTCAAGGAATGACCTGTGCGGGTTGTGAAAAACACGTTGAATCAGCACTTGAAAAGATAGGTGCTAAAAATATTGAGTCTAGTTTTCGTCGTGGTGAAGCAGTATTTGAACTGCCCGATGATATTGAGGTTGAAAGTGCAATAAAGACGATTGATGAAGCAAATTACCAAGCCGGAGAAATTGAAGAAGTATCATC
>JBGYPO010000170.1:0-3250 GCA_041838435.1 Aliicoccus sp.
CGAATTATGAACGTCATGTAATGAATAATTGTGTCTAAATGGGTATAATTGGGGAGGATATAGGAGGATTATTATGAAACTTTTAGAACAAATGAAAAATCAATTAAGTGGTAAAAAAATAAAGATTGTTTTTCCGGAGGGCACGGATTCACGTGTGTTGAATGCGAGTGTGAGATTGAGTCAGACAGATTATATAGCACCGATTGTCTTAGGCGTGCGTGCTGAGATTGAAGCGTTGGCGTTTTCTGAGAACATTGATATAAGCAGGTTAACAGTTATTGATCCAGGTGAGAGTGCGCACATTGATGCGTTGACTGCTGCACTCGTCAAGCGGCGTAAAGGCAAATTATCTGAACCGGAGGCGCGCGAATTATTAAAGCAAGTGAATTATTTTGGCACGATGCTTGTTTACACGGGTCATGCAGACGGATTGGTATCCGGTGCTGTCCATTCGACTGCAGATACAGTGCGTCCAGCACTCCAAATAATTAAAACTAAACCAGGCGTATCAAAAACAAGTGGAATTTTCTTTATGGCGCGCGGGGACGAGCTATATGTGATGGGGGACTGTGCAATTAACCCGACGCTGACTGCCGAGGAACTTGCTGAAGTCGCAACAGAAACAGCGATGACAGCGCTTAACTTTGGTGTGACGCCTCGTGTTGCCTTGTTAAGCTTTTCTACGAAAGGTTCCGCTAAAACACCCGAAACTGATAAAGTGCGACGCGCTACTGAAATAGCACAGGCAAAGTTACCCGATGTCGTGATTGATGGAGAATTTCAATTTGATGCAGCATTTGTTCCGAGTGTTGCGGCGAGTAAAGCACCTGAGAGTGCACTGAAGGGAGATGCGAATGTTTTTATCTTCCCGAGCCTAGAAGCGGGGAACATTGGTTATAAAATGGCACAACGTCTTGGTGGATTTGAAGCATATGGTCCGATTTTACAAGGATTGAACAAGCCTGTGAATGACTTGTCTCGCGGTTGTAGCGAAGATGAGGTATACAATCTGGCGATTTTTACAGCAACTCAGGCATTGGCGTCGAAAGACAATGTTTAATCGTAAGTGGTCATACTATGACTCGTCGTTTGCAACGAGTCCGATGATGTCGTTTGCGGTGGATGATATGTTGCAGGTGAAGATTTCTCGGGATGGTATCGGTAAACTGCGTGCATGGGTGCATGACAAGTATGTGATTTTAGGATTGCATGATGCGCGCCTGCCGTATTTAGAAGACGGGTTATCTTATTTACGGGATGCCGGATATTCTTATATTGTGAGGAATAGCGGCGGACTTGGTGTTGTGCTTGACAAAGGCATTTTAAATTTCACAATTGTAGTGGGGCGCAGCGCGGTGCTCGATATTGATGACGGCTACGAAATGATGCTGAGACTCGTGAGAGAAGCATTTTCAGATGCTGAAGTTGATGCATACGAAATTGAGCGCAGCTATTGTCCCGGATCATATGACTTAAGTATTAATGGCAGAAAGTTTGCAGGTATTTCACAGCGCCGCATCAAAGACGGCGTCGCAGTGCAGATTTATTTGTGTGTGACGGGAAGTGGTGCAGCGCGAGCTGGTGTGATGCAGGAATTTTATCAGCACGCAAGACGCGGTGAGGAGACAAAGTTCAATTATCCTGATATTGACCCTGAGAGTATGGCCTCTCTCTGTGAATTGTTAGAGGTTGAACTCAGTGTTGATGATGTGCTTTCGCTGCTGCTTGCGAGTGTGGACGCGCTCGGTGGAGAGATAACGCCGGTGCGCGCGTTTACTATAGAAGATGTCGCAGAAGTCGAACATCAGTACGACCGAATGATGAAAAGAAATAAAGATATTGTAATTTAAATTAATTAAGCCCATGCCGGATGGCGTGCGGCTTATTTTGTGTGTGGATTTATTGATTGATACAAACCGCGCCCTATCGTGCCAGTGAGGCTTCTCGTTGGCAAGATCCCAAAAAAATATCATTTATTTAAATATTTTTAAAAAATAAAAATAAAACAGGTGTTTTTTCTCATAATAGTATGAGGGGGAATTTATCAAAGGGGGAAATGAATGATAATAGAAGAACGTAAAATCGGTAAGGAATTACTATATTACAGAGCTTTAAGTCGGAGAATGCATTTAAATAAAGAAGCACAAAAGAGGTTAGAGATTCACGAACGCGGTTATGAAGGTGAAGTTACTTATGACAAAGTATATGATGGTGTCCTCAATCATCTGTATGTATTTCGTGGAGTATATCTGAGAGTAGAAGATAGCACGCTGCAGTGTGATTCACTAATTATTTCTGATAATGGTTTTATCGTCCATGAGATTAAGAACTATAGTGGGAATTATAAATATGAGGGGGAGAAATGGTTTGTGAGAAATTTTGAAATAAGCGAAGACCCTTTAATCCAACTAAAACGAACGATGACGAAACTGATCAAACTTAAGTATGCCAATAATCTTAACTTTACGATTGAAGGAAAGATTGTGTTTCCGAATATTGATTTTTCTTTGAGCAGTGCACATGATAATATTTGGGACTTTACGGTTATGCGAAATCAGTTGAAGCGACATTTGTCCAGTTTGAAAAATTATCCCGTGACACATCATGCCGTTGAACTTGTTGAAGCCATTCAATCTCACATTGTAGAAGACACTTTCTTTGATAAAGTTGCTGATTTTGACCAACTGAAAAAGGGAGTATACTGCCGGTCTTGTGGAAGTTTTGATGTTGCAAAGTCTAATATACATTTTAAATGTAATGAGTGTAATCACAAAGACACTATTCATACAGTAATTTTGCAAGGTATTGCTGACTTAAATAATCTATTTCGAGAACAATCTATTACCAGAAAGAAAATATGGTTACTTCTTGATGGCCAGGTATGTCGAACAACAATAAGTAGAATTGTTGGAAAGTACTGTAACAGTTTTAAGGAAGGCTCGTCATTCTCTTATCATTTTAAGTATTATGATTTTGACGAAGCATATAAATCTGAAACAAGATTGTGGAGATACAGAGACACTCCCATAAATAATCTCATTAGATAACAACACTTCACATATATGTGGATTAATTTAAATTGTGTCGCAGTGAGGATTCTCGTTGCAACGCTTTTGTCGGAACCGTCGCAGTGAGGATTCTCGTTGCAACGCTTTTGTCGCAACCGTCGCAGTGAGGATTCTCGTTGCAACGCTTTTGTCGGAACCGTCGCAGTGAGGATTCTCGTTGCAACGCTTTTGGCGGAACCGTC
>JBGYPO010000171.1:0-8732 GCA_041838435.1 Aliicoccus sp.
CATTCAAACAGATGGAGGATGGTTCGTTTGAGTCGGTCGATATCTGGGATGTAGATGAAGGGGATGTTTTGCAGGTTCGCACGGGTGGTAAGGTGCCTGTGGACGGGACGGTTTTATTGGGTGAAGGTCACATAAACGAAGCGAGTATTACAGGTGAGCCTGATCTTGTAGGTAAGAGCGCGGACAGCGGTGTGTTCGCAGGAACGATTTTAGAGAATGGTACATTGCAGATTAGAGCAGACCGTGTTGGTGAAGACACAACATTTGGTAAAATTATTGAACTGGTGGAGGAAGCTCAGGATTCAAAATCGAGCGCGGAGCGTTTCATTGACCGCTTCTCTCAGTGGTATACACCTGCAGTTCTTTTGATGGCGATTGTCGTGTACTTATTCTCAAGTAACATTGAACTCGCAATTACGATTCTGGTTCTCGGCTGCCCTGGTGCACTTGTGATTGGGGTGCCGGTCTCAAACGTATCGGGTATTGGTAACGGTGCCCGCAACGGCGTATTGTTTAAGGGTTCTGAAGTGATGCAGGATTTCAGCAAAGTAGATACAATTATTTTTGACAAAACGGGTACATTAACTATAGGTAATCCTGAAGTTGTAGAAGTTGAAATTTATAGTGAAGACGAAAATGTTTCGGATTACTTATACAGTGTGGAGCAGGAGTCAGACCATCCTTTAGCAAAGGCTGTTATCAATTATTTAGGTAATGCTCGCAGTTTACCGGTTGACGACACAGACGTTGTCAAAGGTGGCGGTATCATAGCATATGTTAACGGCAAGCGAATTGCTGTAGGTAACAAAGTGTTGATGGATCAGGAAAACGTAGCATTTGATACGACTGCGGCGCAGGATTTGAAAGACTTTGAAGCGCGTGGTAACTCAATAGTTATGACTGCAGTTGATGGTGAACTTCATCTGATGATGGGCATACGCGATAAAGCGCGTCCAGGCATTAAAGAAGATTTACAGAAATTAAAACGTCTCGGCGTGAAGCATTTAGTTGTACTCTCTGGTGACAACCAGGGTACAGTGGATTTAGTGGCTAGTGAACTCGGACTTACTGAAGCGCATGGTAACTTATTGCCTGAAGATAAGTCAGAATATGTACAAAAACTACAGAAGGAAGGTCGCATCGTCGCATTTGTCGGAGACGGTGTAAACGACAGTCCATCACTTGCACATGCGGATATTGGGATTGCAATGGGAAGTGGAACGGATGTTGCAATTGAAACGTCAGATCTTGTTTTAATGAACTCTAACATGAGCCATTTGCCACACGCATTAGGTTTGACTAAAGCAACAGTCAGGAATATGAAACAAAACATTGTCATCGCACTCGGCGTCGTTGTCGTCCTGCTCACAGCAGTATTCCTGAGTGAATGGATGAACATGACAATCGGGATGCTTGTACATGAACTCAGTATACTAGTCGTTATTCTAAACGGTATGCGGTTATTAAGATTTAAAAATAAAACTTTTAATTAAGGAGAGATTCATAATGAATAAAGCAACAATTCAGTTAGAAACGTTAACGTGCCCAAGCTGCTTACAGAAAATCGAAGGTGCTTTAAAAGGACTCGATGGAGTCGATAAAGACAGCGTTAAAGTAATGTTCAATGCATCACGTGTCAAGGTTGATTTTGATGAGAGTGAAGTTAAAATCGAAGACATAGAAAACTCAATTCAGAAACTTGGCTACGATGTCATTCGTTCAAGAGTTAAAGCTGCATAATCAGAAGATATTGATGAATTTCAAAAGCCGCTCATGCGGCTTTTTTGTGCTTATTTATAGTATAATTTAATGAAAAGGGGGATATAAAATGACGCAGCATGAACACATTTGTGTATCCATTGTTCCTTTATTTAATCATCTGGATTTTGAGGATCAAAAACGAATTAAAGATCTCGTCGTTACAAAGCATTATGATAAGGGTGAAGTCGTGTTTTCGCCTGACAGTGACGACCAGTTAACAATTGTCGCACGCGGCAGCATGAAAATCTACCGCCTGGGTGAAAATGGAAAAGAGCGATTATTACGTATGGCAAAACCCGGCGATTATGATGGTGAATCAAATCTTTTTGGCGTGACTAATAATAATATGTTTGGAGAGGCACTTGAAAAGACAGAGGTCTGTTTTGTTCGTCAGTCCGACTTCCAAGGATTATTGAAAAATTATCCAGACTTAAGTTTGAAGCTGCTGAGGATGAATGCACAGAAAACTGCTCAGACAGAACTTCAAACGCAACTTCTATGGATGGAACGAATCGAACAGCGCGTCGCGTTTTATCTGTCGAATCTGTCATATGAATTAGACACTGATACATTTGAATTGCCAATGAAAATGAAAGACTTGGCGAATTATTTGGGCACATCGCCTGAGACATTATCACGTGTATTAAAGCAGCTGGAGCAGGATGATATTATTACAAGAGAACGCCGTGCGGTTACAGTGCGCGATATGGACCGGCTCGAAGCGGTGATTGAGAGTTAGACGAAAGTAATGGGGAGGCATATGTAAAATGAAACGTTTAATAGCCGAGGAATTATGGAGATATTTTAAATTATTTATCGTCTCTATTGGACTATTCGTCGTATCATTATTGTTACTCAGCGATATTGGATATATCGATGAGAGCCAATTTTTAACAATTATGCCATACCTGTTATTGGCTTATGCAGCATTTTTAGTCGTTAGTCTTATATATAGATTTTTAATTAAGAAACAGCACCGGACGTTTGACTACAGTGGTGGTGCCGTCCATCGCCCGAGTCAGCAACCGCTTGCAGTCGTGGCAATGGTATTCACAAGTGTTATTGTGCTCAACTCAAGTGCTGTCATACTTGGATTTGATACACCAATCGAGGGCGCTGAAGCTTTTATCCAGGTGATATTGCTGTTTGTGCTTATCGGGATTTTAGTGGGGATGATCTTAAGCAGCTATTTGAAAGACTGGTATAACAATTTAGAGCGGGAAGAGATGTTTTCAAGGTTTGTTGAGACCGGCGAGAAACATTTGTTTAGATGGATTTCTATTTTGTATACATGTATTATTCTGGGACTTGGATTGATCACACTTATATTGAGTATTACGTTGACCATCGAGACAGGATTATCGATGCATGAAACATTTATAAAGATTTTCGGTGCAGTGTTTGTGCTCGGATTGTTTGCCAGGTTTATTATGTATAGAAGACGCATGATGGAAGAAGAGCAGGGGAACTAGGTTGTTGTTTTGTGTCAATGTGAAACGACATTGACACGAACATCTGTCTGTTGGGTCACTGTGAAACGACATTGACACGAACACCTGTCTATCGGGTCACTGTGAAACGACATTGACACGAACACTGGTTTGTTGGGTCACTGTGAAACTACAGTGACTCAAACACCTATCAGTTGGGTCACTGTGATCTGACATTGACTCGAACACTGGTTTGTTGGGTCACTGTGAAACGACAGTGACTCAAACACCTGTCTATTGGGTTATTGTGAACCTACAACAATAAAATAACTAAATTAAACGTACAAAACGCTCCCTTTTTATCTCTAATTTGGGAGCGTTTCATCTTGTTACTATAATTGCATCATAGTTTTAAAGCTTTTTTAATTTCTGGGCTTGCTTTCAGTACGCCATATACTTTTAAAGATTTTATTGCTTTAGTAGCCAATTCTACATCTATATCATTTGCAAGAATGACCATGCCGGCAGCTTTGATATCTAATACTTTGTTTTGTTCCAATACTTTCTCAAGATCTTTTCTATTGTATAGAGCTACTCCCAGATAAATAGATTTATCAGTAATGACATTATCTACAACATTTGCATGTACAGATAATTGATTACGTATAGATGTTTTAATAAAATCTGTTCGATTAGAATAAAACCCTTGTTCAACTAATAAATCAGCTTTTCCTAAATCTACGACATTCATGTTTATTGTTATTTTTTCTGTTTCTGCCATCTCTTTACCATCCCTTCACCATCCATATGGATTACTGATAATGATATACTAATTAATAATATCTGTAAACACTTAATCGAATATTTATAGATTTACATAGGAAGAATTATAATTCACATGGAAATCAAACAAGTTCACATGCATCAACTAAGCACTTGATAGTATAACGTTAACACTAAATATCAACTCAGACACGAGATAAGTCTTTCTACGCAAAAGAAGATATTTATAAAAATTTTTGGTGCAGTGTTTGTGTTAGGTTTTATAGCAGGATTTATTATGTATCGTAAAAGTATGATGGAAGAAAATCTGGGGAAGTCGGTTGTTGGTGATTTCATTGTGAAGTAACAGGAAGGTAAACTTTAAAAAGAGATGATACCATTACAATTCGGTAATCATCTCTTTATTATAAATAGTCACTTAAAATATCCATGACTAAAATTATATTTTCATTTATTTTGTTGTTTCAAAATTTTTGTCTCTGGGAACTGCCTAACAAGAGTCATGGGACTTATATCTAAAGCCTTTGCAACATCTTTCAGATAACCAATAGTGATATTTTGATCGGCATTCTCAATCCTGGATATAACACTTTGTGAAGTTTGGAGTACTATAGCTAAATCCTGTTGAGTTAGTTTCTTTTCTTTGCGATATTTAATAATATTTTGGGCAATAACATATTCTAACTCGCTCTCATCCCATTCCTTTTGAAAATCAGAATCTTTTAATTCTTTTTCTAATCTTCTTTTTAAATAACTCATTAATTTTCCTCCTTTTGTTCGAAGAAGTCTCATTCTCATCTCTGATTCCATTATCACTAGATTTTTAATTTGCAATGGCTAATCTGCTTATTCACCTTTTCATCTTTGCTCGAATTAATAATTTTTCTACTCTTAGTTTAACTTCATTTGGCAAAGGTTGTTTAAGTGCTTCTTCCAATAACTGTGGGTGAGTAATTCCATTTGTTTTAAAATAATTTTCTATAAGCAGGGCTTTATCTTGTTTGTTCGGAATTAACCAGTACAAGACATACCAATCTTCGAGTGAACATAGTGGGATATCTATTCCATGTACTTTCCGGTTAGCTGTGATGGATTCCGCTTGCAAATCTAATTTATAAATCCCCTTGTCATGCTGTATTGCAAAACCAGCCATGACGTCAATGTCTATTCCCTTAATTTTATACTTAGAAAAATTGGCAGTACGAAATGGATCAGACCGTAATGATTCTTTCTGTGTGCCGACTGATGAGATTATTTCATTGAATTTTGTAGTATGTGCCTCATTTACTAAAATATCTATATCATTCGGTTTATTAATAATTTCATAAAATTTTAGTAGAAGTGATCCACCGATGCCCCAGATGATATTGTGGTTACTTAATTTTTCTTCGATTAGAGATACTGTTCTTAGCATATAATTCACCTAACACTTATGGTTATTTTTATTACAAGTTACTTTTTTAAACAAGATAAAGTACAATTACAATTATTTTACTATGGATTGACACTATATTTCCTGCTAAATAATATATTTTGCTCTCAGCTTTTAGTCGTGTTTCTCGCATAGAAGATAAGCTTTGAATCTTCTACACGAAAGGAACTCGCATAGAAGATAGACCATGAATCTTCTACACGAGAGATGTTCGTATAGAAGATAGACCGTGAATCTTCTACACGAGAGTTGAGAACAGTAAGGTAGACTGTCTATTGACTCACTGTGAAGTGGCTAAATCAAAAACACCCGCAAATTTAGCTGTAAAAACTAAACTTACGGGTGTTATTTATGTTACGTCAAAAATTTGCGCATCAAATTCGCAAGTGAATTATCGTACGGTGGGCGGTGCAGGCTCATATCAAACCAGTCCGGGCGTGTATAGAGACTGCGCTGGTGGGTAAATGTTTCAATGCTGTATTTACCTTTGTAACGACCGACGCCTGAGTTGCGCAAGCCGCCAAACGGCAGGTTTTGGTTTGCAACATGCAGTACAACCTCATTAATCGACACGTCACCTGAGGGTAACTGGTTCAAAATAACATCTTTGTTAATTGCATCCCTAGAGAAGATATATAATGCAAGTGGATTCGGATTCATGCGCGCAATTTCAATTGCTTCATCGAGTGTATCGTACGTAATAATCGGCAGAATCGGACCGAAAATTTCCTCTTCCATCAAGCTTGATGTTTTATATTCATCGTCTCTTAAATATACAAGCGTCGGTTCAATGAAACGCGCGTCTTTATCGTAAGCGCCGCCTGCAATTATCGCATCTTCATGTTCATCAATTAAATTAGATAAACGTTCATGGTGACGCGTGTTCACAATCTTTCCGTACTGTGGGTTCTCAGAAATATTTATACCATACGAAAGGTTAATCGCATGCTTCATTTCTTTCACCAACTCATCTTTCACACTCTGTTGCACAAGTAAGTAATCAGGCGCGATACATGTCTGCCCGGCGTTGATGAGTTTACCCCATATAATTTTCCGAGCAGCATTTTTAATGTTCGCAGTCTCATCAATAAACGCAGGGCTTTTGCCGCCGAGCTCAAGTGCGTGTGGAATCAAGCGTTTTGAAGCGGATTCTGCAATGATTTTCCCAACGTTTGTACTGCCTGTAAAGAAGATAAAATCAAAGTCGCCGGCGATTAACGCCTGGTTCACTTCAATATCACCCTGCATCGTTGCAACGTATTGGTCGTCAAATGCCTCAGACAATACGGTTTCAATTGCATCTGCGACGTTCGGTGTTAGTTCTGATGGTTTTACAACCGCTGTATTTCCTGCACTAATTGCACCAATGAGTGGATCCATAATCAATTGGAACGGATAGTTAAACGGGCCGATAATAAGTACCTTCCCGTACGGGTCATTTAACACGCGGCTTGAACCTGGCCATAGGATTAGTGGTGTATTCACACGCTTAGGTTGTGCCCATTTCTTTAAGCGTTTAATCATCATTTGTATTGCCTGATACACCACACCGATTTCCATCAGCATGGATTCACTTTCATGTTTACCCAAATCTTTTTTTAATGCATCCAGCACTAGCTGCTCATTGTGGATGATTGCCATTTTTAAACGTTCTAATTGTTTCATGCGAAAAGCGTAACTTTTTGTTGCCTGTGATTGATAGTAATTATCCTGACGCTGCAACAGATGTGACACTTTATCCTGTAAACGTTTCTCGTTTGCCATTTAGAAGCTCCTTTAAAGTTCATTTGTATTTATTTTAACATGATATAAATTATGGACATAACAATTGAAGCGCACGCTACTTTCTTTAAAAGATTATAGATAACAGATATACTTTAAATTAATTAAGTAAATTGAATCATTATGTTTTATAGGTTAGGGGAGGATAAAGTGGCTCAGTACCGGATAAAAATTCGTTCTTCTTATAACGATAGAAATGTGGTCGTTGAAGACGCTGAAGGCATGTTAGTAGGGACAATTAAAAACGCAGTCGCTGATAAATGTGATGTAAGAAACACGTATTCTTTTACAAATAAAGATGATGATGAATTAATTCTTGCCCTGAAATTACTCCGTTTTTGGGATTGGAACGTGGGTAAGTATTTTGTCATCTTTAATAATGAGACCGAGATTATTAAAGAAACGCCTGGTCATAATTTAATACTCTTTCGTGCTGAGGGGAAAATTGATGGCGTCCGGTTTGTTGCGAAAGAGACAAATGACGGTCACTTAAAAATGTTACACGATAAGGAGACTATTTGTACGATAGAAGAGAAACCCGGGATGGTGGGTGCTTTTATCGATGTGCATGACGACATTGAAGCAAACTCAAAAATCTTTGGCATATGTGTGTTAATGCACTTTATGTTTAAACAGTATTTGAGACAATCATCCGTTCTTGAAGATGTATTGAATCAGCAGGAAGAACATGCATAATATAAAACTTATAGGAGCGCCATTATGTTAGCAGTCGCACAAATTTTAGTATTACTTTTTATTCTCGCAATTGTTTATTTATTGATACGTAAAATGCCAAACTCAATTAAAGTTGGTGTTTCTGCATATTTTATTACAAGTATCTCAGTGTTCGCATGGCTTTTCCTGAATACGGATAATGTCGAGTTGACGCGTGTACTCAGCGGGCTGATTATCGCAGGGGTAATCATCGTTGCTGTGTATCGTTTATTCTTATTTTTTGGCCATTTAGAAAACTGGCAGAAGATTATATTAATCTTTGCCAGCTTAGTAAACGGGGTTATATTATTTTTAATATTACAAATGTTGTTTAACGTGATCTTTATTGAGATGGGTGCTTAAATATAGAGTAAAATTGTCGCTACGATAATGGCAATAATAATCATACGGACAGCAAACCACTTATTTCGTCGTAGCATATAGTACGGCGAAATATTTATGTTTTGGACCGTGACGTTTGCAACGGTACTGTATGGTGAGTATGCAGTTGTACCGACGCCTGCTGCAACGACTACGATGATGAAGCTGAGCAGTGATGCTTCATCTATGACCGGCAGAAGCACATCGTAAATGATTGCGACTGACGCAACTGAATGGACGCCAAGGAGTGACATCCCGCCGATAAACACCGCTGCGACAATAAACAGTACAATCATGACGCCGCCGACGTTAGAGAGTACAGACTGCATGACCTCAGGCAGTGCACTGTTTGAGAATGCCCCAGAGAAAATACCGAGCGGTATGAATAGCACTACAAAATTTTGCAGATGATTATTATGATGTTTCCACGCAAGGAATCCTTCTTTTAA
>JBGYPO010000172.1:0-3046 GCA_041838435.1 Aliicoccus sp.
AAATGCAACTCCCGCCATAAAAAACGTGTCTGAGTTGCACTGTGACTTTCCAAATGCAACTCCCGCCATAAAAAACGTGTCTGAGTTGCACTGTGACTTTCCAAATGCAACTCCCGCCCCCAAAAACCACCTTGACTTGCACAAAAACCATATCTATCATTCATCAACCAAGATTTGATACTCAATCACATCTAAATCACCTACCGAGTGGCGTTCAATGGAAGAAAAGCCTTAAAAATGTTACATTTATTATAATCCTAATTTACAAAACAGCAGAATGGAGGTCTATCATGGCCAAGAAAATAGTCGTTGTTGACGATGAGAAACCAATTGCAGATATAATTGAATTTAATCTACAGAAAGAAGGTTTCGAAGTTCATGTTGCTTATGATGGTAACGAGGCTTTAGAGCTTATTCTCGATATCGAACCAGATCTGGTTTTACTCGATATCATGTTGCCTGGTATGGATGGAATGGAAGTATGTCGCGAGGTACGTAAAACACACGATATGCCCATCATCATGTTAACTGCTAAAGATTCTGAAATAGATAAAGTGCTCGGCCTTGAGCTGGGTGCGGATGACTACGTCACAAAGCCTTTCTCAACGCGGGAATTGATTGCGCGTGTTAAAGCGAATGTTAGACGCAATAATGTTGCACGCGATGTAGAAGAAGAGAAATCTAAAAACATCGATATCAATGAAATTACAATTATGCCTGAACAATACATCATTAAGAAGAATAACGAAGTTGTGGATCTTACACATCGTGAGTTCGAATTATTTTATTATTTAGCTCAAAATCTTTCACAGGTTTTAACACGCGAACATTTACTGGAAGTTGTTTGGGGTTATGACTACTTTGGAGATGTGCGTACAGTAGATGTTACGATTCGTCGCTTGCGTGAAAAAATTGAAACTAATCCTTCGAGTCCTGAGTATATATTAACACGCAGAGGTGTTGGTTATTATGTTCCGGGTGATGCTTAAGTAAGGAGCATCTGCTAATGAAACGTTTTTTAAAAAATATACAATCACTTCAAATAAAAATTGTTGTCATATATGTACTCCTTATTATCATCGGGATGCAGATCATCGGCTTGTTCTTTACCAATACACTTGAACGTGAACTGACAGACAATTTTAAAGATAATATATCTTCACAAGTCACTACGATTGAGACGCGTATACAAAACTTATATGGCGAATACTCTGATGATGTGGATACTATGCGTAATGAATTATCAATGGTATTAAGAGACTACGGCAACCGTACTGAAATCAATGAGGTACGGTTTGTCAATGTTGATAACATTCTAGTAGCAACGAGCTCTTTATCGAATCAGTCTTTAGTAAATGCCAGAGTATCAATGCCGACAACAGAAGAGGCGCTCAGAACAGGTAATCCGAATGACGAGATTTACTTCAACGTTGATAGTCATAATCAGCGCGTATGGATTCTGAATGAGCCTGTCTATGTTGACGGTGCGCTCGTCGGTGTTATATATATTGCGTCGCATATTGAAAGTATTTTCTTACAGCTTGAACAAATTAATAATATTTTTATAATTGCTACCGGTATTGCGCTTGTTAATACAATTTTACTCGGTTTCTTCATTGCGCGAACGATTACAAAACCGATTACCGATATGAGGAACCAAGCAATTAAGATGAGTGAAGGTGACTATACGTCACGCGTTAAGGTTTACAGTAATGATGAGATTGGTGAACTTGCTGAAGGGTTTAATATTCTGAGTAAGCGTGTGCAGGAAGCGCAGGCAAACACAGAGAGTGAGAAAAATAGGCTCGATTCGGTCATCACGCATATGTCTGACGGAATTATCGCGACAGATAGACGTGGGCGTGTACGGGTGGTCAATGATATGGCACTTTACATGCTCGGAAAAACTGAAGAAGAAGTGTACAACCAAGACTTAATGACGCTCGTAAATCTACAAGAAGAAATGGATTTAGAAGATATTAAGAAAGAAATTTCAGAGCGTACGATTACGAACTTGGCAGAAAACTCTCGATTCTCAAGTATTCGAATTTCATTTTCAGCTATCGTTAAAGATACGGGGTTCATCAACGGGTACATCGCTGTGCTACATGATGTGACCGAACAGGAGAAAGTGGATAACGAACGCCGTGAGTTCGTTGCGAACGTGTCGCATGAACTGAGAACGCCGCTGACAAGTATGAGGAGTTACATAGAGGCACTGCAGGAAGGTGCATATAAAGATGAAGCACTTGCGACAAAGTTTTTAGGTGTCACTGGTGAAGAAACAGACCGCATGATCAGGCTTGTCGAAGACTTGTTACAACTATCCCGCATGGATAATGAGGCAGAAGAACTGTCAAAAGAACTTGTGGACTTCAACTCATATTTGAACCGTATTATTGATCGCTTTGAGATGTCTCATAAAGAGAATGTGACCTTTATCCGCAGTTTGCCGGAGCGCACATTGTTTACGGAGATTGCTATCGATAAAATGACGCAGGTACTGGATAACGTCATCTCGAACGCAATTAAATACTCGAACAACACAGATAAGCGTGTCGAGATTAAAATCAAGCAGAACAAGCTTTATAACCGTCTGACACTGCAGGTGAAGGATAGCGGTCTCGGCATACCGGCTGGAAAGATTGACCGTATATTTGACCGTTTCTACCGTGTCGATAAAGGCCGCGCGCGCAAGATGGGTGGTACAGGTCTTGGGCTCGCAATTTCTAAGGAAATTGTGGAAGCACATGACGGTAAGATTTGGGCAAGTAGTATTGAGACTGAAGGAACAAGTATATACATTAATTTACCAATTATGAATATAGATGAGGATGATTGGGATGATTAAAGAATTCTTCAAAACAATCATATTAGTCATACTTGTTTTAAGTAGTCTTGTGTTTACTATATTGGTGTGGAGTTATGAAACAGACTTCTCAGAAGTCGAAACTTCACTCTCAGCATTGCCTAACACGGGTCAGGGCGAACGTGTGGAGTTTGCCCGGGTGATTCGTCCCTATCAATATGTCTATATAGAAGGTAA
>JBGYPO010000173.1:0-8518 GCA_041838435.1 Aliicoccus sp.
TGCTAAACGTCTCGACGGTAGTCATGATGTGAGTTTTGAAGAGTTATTTCCGAATGATTTTATGTCTAAAAACACTAACTTTAGCAACATGCAAAAGTTTTTAGATGACTTCGACCCTAGAATGACTAACGAATCATTTGTAGACGTTCAGAAAACAAAAGAGTGGGAATCTTACGTCGAGTCGAACTCGAGATTCGAATCCTGGGATGACATGTTAGGTACCGCTACAGAAGAATATGCTTCTAAGAAATTATTTGACGGCATTTAATCTGTTCAAATATTCATTCAGATTTCTTTGGATATTTGTTGTGTCAACTACAACGGTCGCAACTGGATTAAGCTTTTTACGTTCAACTCTCTTAATTACTACTGCAATAGCGATTGAGAGAGTTGCGATTGTTATTAGTTGTTTCATCTTCTTGCCTCCTCGAACATATTCCTTAACGCTTCAAGTCCGCTTTCAGTGTGGATATAACGTTTGTTTCCACCATCTAATTTGTAGATACAATTTCTGAAATCGGCATTTAGAGTTAACTTCTTATCAAAGTCGTTTTCGCTAATTCCTGATATCTTACAGAAACCTTTAACATCTGTGTATTCGGCGTACTTTTGTTTTTCTTGTTCCCCAAAAAATTCACGCAGAATATCCATAATGAAATTTCTTAGGAACTTTAAATCGAACATACGCTCAACTCCTTTAATGCGTTCCAGTTGTTTTTGTACTTGTGAATAGGGTTATTTGAGTAAAGTTGTAAAGTGTTTTTAATCGGTATTGCGTACGCTGGCACAACCCAGTACTCAATTTGTTTTCCATGGTGACCAACCAAAACTACATAGTCGCAATGTTTCGGTAAGCTTTTGTAAGTCCGATTACCTTTTATAGATATTCTTTTCTTGCTCAATTTGTTTTCCGAACGTGGTGGATTAGAAAATGAAAAGGTATATCTCTTTAACTTCGGGCAATAATTTGAACCTTTAACTTCGATGCGTAGACCGTTTTCTAATTGAATGTCGAACTCGCTCGCTAAATTTTGCGCGTTCATGTCGATTGGATTGCGACCGAGTTCCGTCAGTTTTTTTAAAACTAATTCTTCAGATAGTCTTCCGAGAGTCTTAGGCTTAGTGATGCCCCATCTTTTGCGACGATGACCGATAGTAGAGCGCGAGAGTCCGTATATCTCAGCTATCTGTCTATCTGACTTTTTAAGCGCTAGAGATAAGTGTCTAAGTGTTGCAGGATTCATCTACCTCACTCCCTCTCGTTCTCTTTTGGGAACATCAAACGTAAAAAAAATACGCATGTTTTCAATTCCCAGTATTTCAGAAATCTTAAACAAATCATCTGCTCCAATGTTCACGTAACCGTTCTCGCGCTTTGCGTACATAGCTCTGTCTTTATATCCCATCTTATCTGCCATCTCCTGCTGGCTGTAACCCTTTGCGATTCGTTCGGCCTTCAACCGTCTTAAATCTAACATGTATATCCTCCTTCCTTAATCGTTCCCTTTCGGGTACACCATAATAATAACATATCGGTCTCGAATTGCAACACTTTTAGTTAATTTTATTTTTAGTGTGTACATTTGGGAACGCTTAATATATAATAGTAATAGGGAGGTGAAACATGTGAGAAGTAATGAAGAGATTGTGGAAATACTTAATAACAATCTCGAAAAGAGTGGCATGTCAATGAGTGAGTACGCACGTCAAGTTGGTGTAGCGAAGTCTGCAATGTCTAGATATTTGAATGGCAAACGTCCAGTACCTTTAAATAATATAGAAGATTATACAAAGCCACTCAAACTGGATGTAGAATATGTTTTAGGCTTTAACGAGGTAAAAAGATCGCCTTTAGAATCTTACAACTTCTATCCAACAGCCATTTCAGCAGGACTACCTGACCATGTTGCAGGTATCAGCGAATCAGAACAGATTGATGTACCTGATTCAATTATGGGTAAGCACGCAGGACAAAGAGATATCTTCATCACACGCGTTAACGGGAATTCGATGAATCGCATTATTCCAGACGATTCACTGATTGGTGTGAAACCGATTGAATTCCACCAACTCAAAGATGGTGATGTGGTTGTTTATTCAGACGACGGAGATTACTCAGTTAAACGCTTCTATAGAAACGGTGATGATTTAATCTTTAAACCAGATAGCACAGACGCAAGATTTTACGACTATGTAACAAATGTAGAGAACGACAATTTAAAAATACACGGCAAAGTAGTCGTGTATATCGTAGAACTCGATTAAATTTTAACGTTAAAACTTAATCATGGGCGGACTAGCTATCCGCCCGTTTTTAGAAAGGGGAAGTAGTATGGTTGGACTAGATGTTAAAACGCGCAAAAGAAAAGATACTAATAAGTGGCTGTACGATCTTCATGTGGATGGGAAGAGATACCGCAGGTCGGGGTTCTCTACAAAAAAAGAAGCACTTATAGCAGCGCAAAGAAAAGCGGATGAAGTCTCTAGAAACTATTCAGAGAGTAATGCCGATATTACATTTGAACAATATTACAGAGAATGGATGGAACACGCAAACAAAGAAGTGACCGCTCCAAGTATGATGGATTGGTACAGAATTTCATTAGAAGTATTTATAGACGAATTTGGACCACGAAAGAAAGTTAAAGACATTACCAGGATGCAATATCAGAAGATGATGGACAATTACGGATTAGGGCGGAGTAAATCTAGCTTGGATAAGCTGCACTCGTGTTTGTCACAATGTTTAAAAGAAGCAGTATATGATGGACTGTTGCAACGCGACCCTTCATATAAAGTGAAGTTCAATTTTACGAAGAAAGAAAAAAGAGAAGAAGATAAGTATATGAAGATAGAAGAGTACCTCTCATTGATAGAATACTTTAGAAGTCGTAGAGAGAAGTCATATATAATCCTGTTTATTATGGCAATTACAGGCGCGAGACAATCAGAGGTAATGCGCATGACTTACAACGATCTATTTTCAAGACTTGGAGTTTTGAGGATACCTGGAACAAAGACAGATAACGCAGACAGATTAAATGAAGTAAATAGAAGAGACCAAAATCATATAAAAAAAGCGCTGGGCGCACACCCAACGCATATATCAAATCATCCGTTTAACTTATCTATGAGAGCAGTCACACAGGCGTATGAGCGCGCTCGAAATAA
The DNA here is from genome assembly GCA_041838435.1 of Aliicoccus sp. Taxonomy (GTDB): domain Bacteria; phylum Bacillota; class Bacilli; order Staphylococcales; family Salinicoccaceae; genus Aliicoccus. The sequence goes on from JBGYPO010000173.1 coordinate 3,172, forward strand.
ATTCGGAATTGATACCAGGAAGACAGCGTATGCGTTAAGACATACACATGCTTCATATTTAATTTCTCAAGGTGTACCTATTGAATATATTAGCAAACGTTTAGGACACTCTTCAATCCGACGTACTCTTGACACATACACGCACGTTTTAGATGAGTCTAGAGAAATACACGGAGAGAAAGTTAGAGCAATATTTGAATAACTGGCACGGATTTGGCACGAATTTAATATAAAGCCTTATAAACCGCATACCTATAGCATATGTAAATGGAGACGGCGGGAGTTGAACCCGCGTCCAAGGAACTCGTTACATTTCTTTCTACGTGTGTAGTTCGGATTTAAATTTCGCATAGATGATGGCACCCGAACGAACCTCATTCTATGCTAGTCTAATTAATCTCTTTACACTGTTCTCTAGACGAAAGAAAGTGCACGTATCCTGCTAAATTGGATCATCGTCATGAGCCACAGGCGAGCACATGGGATGATGTAGCGAGCTTAGGCTGCTACTAAATTGTTTTGTTTGCCAGTTATTATAACTGTTTGTCGTTTTAACGAAGCCGACGCCTTCGACACGCTTAAAATGCTCGACTATCCCCTGTCGAATCCAGAACGTCCCCAGGGTATAAAAATAGTGCGTTATTTATTATAACAAATCTAGATGAGAACCTCAAATACTAAAACTTAATCATCAATTTCATACTTTAACAATAGTTAGGATGACAACTAAACACTACTTTTTGACAATTATAGTTGTCAAAATTAAAATAATGTGTTACATTATAAATGCGAAAGGGTGATTGAGTGACATGAAAACAAGATTGAAAGAATTACGAGCACGTGAGCGCATGAATCAATCTGAACTAGCAAAGCTTGCAAAAGTATCTCGGCAGACAATCAGTCTTATTGAACGTGAAGATTATATGCCTTCACTTTTAATTGCAGTTCGATTGTCGAAGATTTTTGATGAACCAATAGAGAACATATTTATATTTGAGGAAGGTGAGCTGTAATGAAAAGAACAACATTAAATTTAATAATTAGTGCCATCGTTGGTTTTGGCTTGAGCATCGGTGTCATTCTGTTATTTACAAACGATCAGGTAAGAGAGTTTGTTGTAGAAGGAACTTTTATCAATGATTACTATTTGTATATTTTGATTGGTGTAATTGCACTTGGATTAATACTGTTGATTATAAGTTTTGTTATGGGAAGTAATATTTTAAAGAGAAATAAACAGACAGGTGAAGAGACAGATGCACTGGATGACTGGACACAACGTGCATTTTATAACGCTCAGACAATCGGTTACTTGGGTTATCTACTCAGCATGCTTGCACTTGCGTTGACGACTACGATGATTATGAGTGATGTTGAGATTGATTCTTATATCGTCTGGTCTGTAATTGGTGCATCTATTATGCTCGTAATTATCGCAACAATTAATACGGTGTATCTGACTGGACTACTTAACAAAGTATATCCAGAGCGTGAATTACCAAATATAAACGATAAAGACTATGCCAAAAAATTACTTGAAGTGTCTGATGAAGGTGAGCGTCACATGATTTTAAACGGGTTGTACGAAACAAACCAAACAACCCAGCTATCATTATTAATGGGTGTCGTGTTCTTAATAATCATCGGTGTTGCGACCGAAACAAATCAGTTACTCGGTATAATCGTATTGCTGACGATACTTGCAGTAAACCATCTGAAGTACAGCGGCAGTATAAAGAAGCAACTTTAAATGTTAAGAGATGATAATTAAAACTATCATCTCTTTTTATCTTAAATTTTAGTTACAGGTGTGAGATTCTGTTATAATATGTTGTGTTATTTTAGATGAGATTAACAATGCTGAATTTGTTAATGAGAGGATTGAATTGTAAAAATGAATAATAATTTTTGGGATAAACTTCCACGGCCATTTTTTGTGCTTGCACCGATGGAAGATGTGACAGACGTCGTGTTCCGTCATGTCGTTGCAAGTGCGGGTGCACCGGATGTTTATTTTACTGAATTTACAAATTCCGATAGCTACTGCCATCCGGGCGGGAGAGACAGTGTTCGCGGCAGGTTAACATTCACAGAAGATGAACAGCCGATTGTTGCACATATTTGGGGCGATAACCCTGAACATTTCAGACAGATGAGCATCGGTATGGCTGAAGCAGGATTTCAGGGGCTCGATATTAATATGGGATGTCCAGTGCAGAACGTTGTAGGAAACGGAAAAGGATGCGGATTGATTAGAAGACCGGATGTTGCAGCTGAACTTATTCAGGCAGCCAAAGCAGGCGGTTTACCTGTCAGTGTTAAGACGCGTCTCGGTTTAACTGATGTGAATGAGTGGCGCGGCTGGCTGACGCATATTCTGGAGCAGGACATTGCGAATTTATCAATCCATCTTAGAACCCGAAAAGAAATGAGTAAGGTAGATGCGCATTGGAAGTTGATACCTGAAATTAAGAAGTTGAGAGATGAAATTGCACCGCAAACTCTGCTGACGATTAATGGAGATATTCCAGATCGCGCGACAGGTTTAAAGCTTGTTGAGAAATATGGCGTAGATGGTGTGATGATTGGAAGAGGAATTTTTCATAATCCGTATGCATTTGATGAAAATGGGAAAGAGCCTTCGAGTGAAGAGCTGCTTAACCTCTTGAAACTGCATCTTGATTTGTTTGATCAGTACGCCAGAGATATGCAAAGAAATTATAAGACGTTACACCGTTTCTTCAAAATCTATGTCAAAGGTTTTAGAGGTGCCGCTGAACTTAGAAATGAACTCATGAATACAAAATCAACAGATGAAGCACGCGCAATGATTGATGATGTAATAGTTTACGTCTGAGTGAAACGATGAAGCTTCGTGTGGCATATTTAAATATGTTTTTAGCGAATGATTTGAATAGGAAAGTGTACCGGTGAACTTGTTGAGTGTCTGTGGAACGCCGATTCTTGTTCCGCGTTCCCCATAGGGATTTTGGACTGTCTGTGAAACGCCGATTCTTGTTCCGCGTTCCCCATAGGGATTTTGGACTGTCTGTGGAACGCCTATTCTCGTTCCGCGTTCCCCACAGGGATTTTGGACTGTGTGTGGAACGCCAATTCTTGTTCCGCGTTCCCCATAGGGATTTTGGACTGTGTGTGGAACGCCTATTCTCGTTCCGCGTTCCCCATAGAGATTTTGGAGTGTCTGTGGAACGCCGATTCTTGTTCCGCGTTCCCCATAGGGATTTTGGAGTGTCTGTGGAACGCCGATTCTTGTTCCGCGTTCCCCATAGGGATTTTGGAGTGTCTGTGGAACGCCGATTCTTGTTCCGCGTTCCCCACAGGGATTTTGGAGTGTCTGTGGAACGCCAATTCTTGTTCCGCGTTCTCCACAGTGATTTTGGAGTGTGTGCGGAACGCCGATTCTTGTTCCGCGTTCCCCATATGGATTTTGGACTGTGTGTGGAACGCCGACTCTCGTTCCGCGTTCCCCACAGTGATTTTGGAGTGTGTGAGACACCTCAAACCTCAGAGTCTACACCGGACGTTTGAAAGCCGCATCTCATGATATATACAAATTAATTATTTACTTGACTCAGCACAGAATTCCCTTGATAGATGTCTACCAAGGGAATTCTCATTTATACGCCTATTCAAAAAACGGATCGAACTCTTCTTCATAATAGTAATCAGCTTCGTCTGTGATAACAGACGACTGTTCTTCATCCGAAGTTAAATTTAGAACACCGATTCCATAAACTATACTTATCGTAATCTTCACCCAGCGTCTCCAGTGGCCCAGCCACATTAAAATTAATCCAACTGGAAAAAACACTATTAAGAAAAATATTATCAAAAAGTTATTGGATGGCTTTTCTTTGAGGGGCTGTGTCTGCAGCTCCTGAGAATCATATGACCTCATTTCATAGCGCTGTTCCGGCACCTCAATTGGTCGACGCACATTAACTGGTCTACGTTCTGTCGCCATCACACGAATGTCATCTTGTTTTTCATCGAGTCGATATTTCCGAACATACTGCATTGATTTTAAGTTACGTACTTTTGCCGACCTAAATAAATGAGCGAGTAAAAATCGTTCGGCATTGGGATCATCTTGTGCACGCAGCACGATGTAGCTTGCGACCGCTTCTTTATGTTGCACGTCCCAGTTTAATTGTCGTGTGGCAAGTAAAATATCTTCGCGCAATTGGTTCGAGGTCCTTTTATTCGTATAAATAACAGATTTATAACGCTCTAAAAACTCTTGTTTAATCGGGAATCTTGCGCGCACCTGATCTACGTCTGCTTTAGTTTTGACAGTAATCAATGTGGATTCCATCTGTAGCAACAGGTCCATCATTTGTGCACAATGCATGTGGTTCTCACTATGGTTCAGTTCATTGCTTTCCAGAAATAGCTCTGATAAACGTGCGTGTGCCTGCTGATGTTTCTTCGGATCAGTATTATATGCCAAAATATCATCATACATTTGAATAAGTAACTCTTCTTTTGGAGTATTCCGATTATTTTCATACATCAAGTAGGCTTTATGAGCGTCCAACAGCTTTGGTCGCTCCTGTGTAATATCATAAATAAATGACGTTTCTTCTAAGAGGTAACGATACTGCGGTGCCACCTTGTATGTGTTCGCACGTTCCTCTAATATATTTCGACTTAATAATTCACTTAAAACTTCTCTCGGATCTTTGTTATATGTCTCTATCCAACTGTTGATAATATAGTCCGTTAGTTTACTTCTATGGTGTCCATCGATAAAATGCATTAACAAAATGTCTGTTAAACTAAACTCCTGTCTCATCACGGCACCTCCCTCGAATGATTCAATATTATTATACCATCTGGGAGAATTTATACGCAAAAACGATAAAAACATATTTATTTTTGGATTTTAATCTATTTGTACATGAAATTTAATAATCATACTTAAACATTTCTGTTTTAAGTGTTACAATTAATTAGAAATCTATTCACTTAGATAAAATTATGGAGGTCACACAAATGATTAAAGTTTTTCTACAAGAAATTAGTATCGACGAAGAAACAGAAAAGTATGGTAAGCCTGAGAATTTAGGTTTAGGTTATTTAGCTGAAGTTCCTACAGTAGGTGATAACATTCTTTTAGGTAAAAAAGGCGTATGTGTCATTAGAGGTTTAATGCATCATGTGTTACCTGAAGAAGATTTCGCTAAAGAAACAAAAGATAGAAGCCCAGCGATGACAGTTATTATTGAAAACACTGGTAATATTAGACTTAAAAAATAATATAACATACTTATATAAAGACACCATATGGTGTCTTTTTTTATGTTAAAAAGTCTATTAAAAGTAA
>JBGYPO010000174.1:0-9171 GCA_041838435.1 Aliicoccus sp.
AAAAACTTTCTGAACATAAAAAAGCCACCAATGAACATTATACCGGCGAGGACAAATGTCCAAAGACCAATTAATACTAAAATAAAATCTTCCATTTTCTTCACCTCAGTACTTACATTATAAAAAATATAAGTTGAACTGTCCATTTTCTTAACACACTACGATATTAAGTGTGAAAGGTGGTGAAGACATGTTATTTAAAACAAGCGCACGATTTTATTTTTATGAACTGAACGAGGACGGTAAAGAACGCCAGCGTACACGCAGCATTCAGAATGTAGATGTTTTTTCAGACAATGAAGCCATTACGGAACTTGCAAATGTTTACGAAGCATTAACGAACGATAACTATCACTTGGTCGAGAAGCAGGAAACATTCTTACTCGCAAGATAATTAAAGGAGACGAATTATGGATATTAAATTAATTGCACGATTTGACACAGATGAAGGTAAGCGTTTTACGATGACTATGAATAACCCGCAAGAAGATTTAGCCCCTGAACTTGTTGCATCAGAGCTTCAAAAGATTATAGATTTAGACGTCCTTGCGCCATCGCAAGGCAAACCTGTAAGTATCCATTCTGCAGAAATTGTAGAAACGAAAGTTACGACACTTATATAATTGATTGAAATGGAATGGATTCAACTGGTGGGTGATATTGGTTTTCCGATGGCAATCACTTTCTTTTTACTCTATCGCATGGAGAATAAGTTAGATGATTTGATTCACTCTATCAAAGATATTAAAGTCAGTTGATAAACACCTGAGGCTGCTGAGAAGTCATTATGACTAATCAGCAGCCTTATTTATATACTGATTTGAATGGTAATTCTCCAATCTGAATAAATAAGGTGTCACAGCTAGAAGAAAACCACCTTATCTTCTAAGTGTGAACTGACAGTGAGTCAATACAGGGACTTTCGTTTCACTGTGAACTGACAGTGACCCAATACAGGGGCTTTTGTGTCACTGTGAATTGACAGTGACACAATGCAGTGTAGTTTGAGTCACTGTGAAACGACAGTGACCCAATGCTAGGTAGTTTGAGTCACTGTGAAATGACAGTGACCCAATGCAGGGGCTTTCGTGTCACTGTGAACTGACAGTGACCCAATACAAGTGCTTTTGTTTCACTGTGAAACGACAGTGACCCAATACAGTGTAGTTTGAGTCACTGTGAAGTGACAGTGACCCAATACAGGGGCTTTTGTTTCACTGTGAAGTGACAGTGACCCATTTTAACCCGCTTATCTTCTAAGTGTGAAGCGCAACTCATAAAGTTACTGCAATCCATCACAATAACAATAGTTATGTATATAAATATATTTTCTTTATAATGGATATAATGATTACTGAATTAGGAGGTCATATTCATGCGTATTTTACATACCGCAGATTGGCATATCGGCAAGAAGCTGCTGCGTAAAGATCTATTTGAAGATAAGCAATATGTCATGGATCAACTCATCACATATATTAAAGAAAATCCAGTCGATGTGGTCGTAATTGCTGGTGACTTATACGATACGACACAACCTTCAAAAGAAGCTATGCAGTTCGTCAACGATACATTAAGAACCATCAACATAGAACTTAAAACACCCACTTTAATTATCTCTGGAAACCATGATTCCCAGTCACGACTTTCATATGCGAGCGACTGGTTTAAAGCGATGAACGTTACAATACATACAAAGATCGAAGAAGTGACAAAACCCGTATCCTTTGATGATGTGGATTTTTATCTTGTGCCGTATTTTGATGTTTTAGAAATGCGTCATCACTTTGACGACGAAGCTATTGAGACGCATCATGATGTTTACGAGAGAATCGTTACATCGATAAAAGAAGTGATGAACCCAAATAAAAAGAATGTATTTGTGGGTCACTTATTTGTGCGCGGTGGTGCGGAAAGTGAATCAGAGCGTTCTATATTTCGTGGATTAAGCAGTGAAGTGAATCCAAACATTTTTGACGCGTTTGATCATGTGCTGCTCGGACATTTACATCATCCGTTTGCAATTGAGAAACCAAACATTCATTATGCAGGTTCACTTATTAAATACTCCTTCTCAGAAGCCAATCAACCAAAGGGCTTTAGAGTGATTGATACAGAAGAGGAAGGCGCATCACGCTTCATACCGTTTAAATTACTACGCGATTGCATCGTCTTCGAAGGTCATTATGACGATGTCATACATGGCCGCGTTGAAACATTACTCGGTCGAGAAGAAGAGAGAGAAGCATTTTATCAGTTTTCGTTAGATGGGCTTGAAGGTATTACAGAGCCGATGGCGCGCATACAACAGGTTTATCCGAATGCACTTGAGTTAAAGCGCAAGGCGAGAAATAAAAAGAATGAGGATAGTACTGCATTAAAGGCACTATCCAGTGATGCAGATGTGTTCGAACAATTTTTAACCGCGTATCTAGACGATGATTTAAAAGATCATGCACAAGTATTGTTCGGTAAATACTTTAAGGAGGACCAGAATGAGACCAATTAAACTTGAATTAACATATTTTGGCCCTTTTAAATCTGAAACGATTGATTTTACAGAACTCCACGGTAAAATGTTTCTCCTCACGGGCCCGACGGGATCAGGTAAATCAATGATATTTAATGCAATACTCTATGCTTTGTACGGTACTGACTCAAAACATAAAAGCCTGCGGAGCCAATTTGCTAAAGAAACCGATAAAAGCCATGTATGCCTTGAATTTGAAATGGGCAATAAACAATATAGGGTAGAGCGTACAATGACGGTTCAGCGTGAAGATAAAACAGATGTACCACCAAAGGCGTTATTAATGTTTGCTAATGGGGACACAATAGCGAGTGGTGTAAAGGCTGTAACGGACGCCGTACTAGATATCATTCATTTAAATGAACATCAGTTTAAACAAATTTTATTGTTGCCACAAGGTGCATTCAAAGAATTTTTAGTGTCGAGTTCAGATGAGAAATCGAAAATCTTATCTACGTTATTTCATGCGCAGCGTTTTATCAACTTTGAACGAGAGTTAGAGTACGCAATGAAACAAAAAAGAGATGACTTGCGCACTGGTCAAATGAAACTTGATCATCTATTTACTCAAGTGAAGTTTGAACGCTTAGAAGAAAATGAAAAATGGAATGAAAGATATGAATTATCAGTTGGTACTGAGCAGCAGATATTATTTATAGAAGATGTGAATGAAGAAGCGGTAGCTTTGATTCAATCAAAAGAAAATCAATTGAAAGAGATCCGACACAATCTAGAGAGAATGTCTACAAGTATTAAAGAAAAAGAAACACATAATGCTGAGGTTGAAAAGTTCTTTTTAGTGAAGCAACAAAATGAAAAACTCGATGAAGAAAAAGATAGTATTGCAACATTAAAACTTAAGGTCGAACAGTGCAAGCGTGCCAAAGTTATGCAGCACCAGGTAAGCGGCTTCGATAAAGTTGAAAATGATAGAGTCGATAATCAAACACGTATAGAAAAGATAAATACAGAAATTGAAACGTTGAAGAAACGATTAGGCCAGCTCGGCAACGAAAATGAAGAGTTGATGAGCAAGGAATCTCATATTCTCGAATTGCGCGAGTATATTCAAAGTACGTATCAGTTTTTTGAAAATGATGAATATAAAAATATCGATAAAGCGATTGCAGAAGTGCGTAAGGAAGTAGAGTTACTAAGTCGTGAGATAGAATCAGCACAAGTTAAAAAGCAGGCGCTTGAACAGCAGCGTGATCAGTACAAAGTAGAAAATGAAGACGACACGCTTATAAAAGCAGAACTCGAAAAAACATCTGCCATGATTACTCAGCTGCAAGATCATGCCCATTATAATGAGCTTCTGTCACGCTTACATACAGCAGAAAGTGCTTTAACAGATGAACGTACGCAATTAAAAGAACTATTAAACCGTAATCAAGGTTTATATTCAAGCGATGATCAGAATGCAATCGAACACTTAAAACAACATCTAGCAGTAGGTGACAACTGTCCGGTGTGTCAGCAAGTGTTAGTCGATATACCTATGCATCAGTATTTTGACCAGGAAACGGAACAAGAAATTAAAGAAGTGAACCTTAAGATTGAAAGTCTGGATAAAGAACGTCAGAAATTAGTAATAGAAACACAATTGAGTAAGGACAACATAGAAGATTTTGTAGATAAGTCAACTGATGTGTTATCGCATCAACTGGAGAGTCATAATGAATTAAGAACGACGCTCTCTCAAAGATTAGAGAATATTGAAAATAAGCGTAAATCCTACTTTAAAGTACTTGAAGAAATGAATATGCACGCTTCAGTTCTCTCAGATTTAAACAGTCACTACCATAAGGAGTTAAGTCGTCTAGAGAGGCTAAAAGAAAAATACGATATATTTATTAAAGCAACAGAGAATGAGAATTATCAAGATTTTAAAGAAAAATATAAAATGTGCTTAGAGACAACAGAATCCTATCAAAGTAAAAAAGAAAAATTGCAAAACAATGTTCAACAGGCTTCACAACAATTGGCTTTAGACGAGCAAGGCAGAAATCATCTATTAGAAGAAAAGTTACGATTAGATACTGTACACGCATCACTAACTGAAGAACTTAACACATTTATTGAACAAGAAAACATCGAGAACATTAATGTGTTGAAAACATTCATTCAGACCGACACCTCAAATGATGAAACTAAAATCGATGCTTATGAAGATTCGGTAAAAAAAGTACGCATTCAGCTAGATGCACATTATGAAAATCAAACAACAGATTTAAAAGACATTAGCGATGATGAAAGAGAACAGCTTCAAGCACTCTCTCAATCACTTGAAGCAGCATCTAATCACTTGACGTTATTAAAGCATGATTTAGATGAGAACAAGAAACTATATAACCAATTCAGCAAGCTTGCGGGTAGTTTATCGGAAGATTTAACTGCATTCAATCAACACCATCAAATCTATGAAGTTGTCGCAGGTAAAGGCACACATGGGATTTCCTTACACCGTTTTGTCTTAACATATCATCTTGACCGCGTTCTAGATCATGCTAATATACGACTAGAAGAGATGACAAACGCGCGCTATACGTTGCTAAGAACAGCTGAAGCGAAGCGTAAAGGAACTGCTGCAGGCCTTGAGATTCGTGTGCATGACAGCTTTACTGGCATGACGAGACATGTCGATACACTCTCGGGTGGGGAAACATTCCAGGCATCACTCGCGCTCGCGCTTGCAATCAACGAAATCATTATTCAATCGTCAGGTGGTATTCAACTCGATACGATATTGATTGATGAAGGATTTGGAACACTTGATCAGGAAACACTTAACCAGGCAATAGAATCGTTACTAAGTTTAGAAACTTCAGGAAAAATGGTAGGGATTATTTCACATGTTGAAGAGTTGAAACATCAACTTGAATATAAAATCGAAGTTGTGCCGCAAAATGAAACGAGTACAACTATTTTACATGTGTAGTAGTCACAATTCATTCATAATTCATTCATTTTCAGCATGAGAACTATAGTAAAATTTAATTAAATGAATTTGTATTGGAGGAGGTTGTGCTATGAAGAAAGGCATGTTAGCACTGGTTTTAGGGGTTCTTACATTGTCTGCATGTAATAGCGGGCCTGTAGAAACACAAGCATCTTTTGGTAATACGATTACAGACTTTGAAATGGTAAACCAAAATGAAGATGTCGTCACAGAAGCAGATATGGCAGGCAAAGTGTGGATTGCGGACTTTATTTTTACAAACTGTACGACAGTATGTCCACCGATGACATTAAATATGACGACGGTTGCCCAAGAATTGGATGAAGCAGGCATTGAGGATTACGGTATGATGAGTTTCACTGTTGATCCAGGGCGCGATGATACAGCGACGTTAAATGAATACATAAACTACTATGAAATTCCAGAAAATACAGAGTGGCACTTTTTGACAGGCTATGATGATAAATTCATCAGAACTTTTGCTGAAAAGAATTTTAAGACACTCGTTATCCCGCCACCAGACGGTACAGATCAGTTTACACATGGAACTGCATTTTACCTGATTAACCAAGAAGGTAAAATTATGAAGCAGTATGCAGGTGTGGATGTAGGAGACAGCCATTTCCCACTGCAGGAGATAGTATCTGATGTGAAAAAACTCGCAGGTGCAAATTAATTTATATTTCTCCCTCTATATAATGTGAGTGTGAGATTTAGCGATGAGAAATAAAAAGAGACGCGTGGTGTATACATGAAAAGAAATCCTATAATATTATTAATCATATTATCTTTAATACCAATTGGTATGTTCATAATGTTCTACTTATTCTTTGGTATGGAGCCGAATGAACTCGAAGATATGCAATTTACAGTAGAAGGAATTGTCGCAGACACAACCGAGAGTACAGTCTTATTGGTTGAAGGTGTGCCAAAGAATGACGTGAAAGATTTATCTGTAGAGGAAATTCTAGATTTAGCAACAGAAGCACACAGAATTACTTTTGAAGAAAATATTGAAGAGATTGAAGTTGGTATGCGCATAGTTGTGTGGGTGGATGCTATCAGAGAAAGCTATCCAACACAAAGTACAGCTTCTAATTTTGAAATAGTAGATTAAATTTGATGTTTTACGTTTTTTTTTAGGGTAGAGTTTATTAAAAGGATTTTAAAATTCTTGGTACTCTAAAAAAGGTGGTTCTATTTTTGAATAAAAACTGGCTCGGCTTTTTATCAATTTTAACCTTTGTCATCAGTATTATCTTTTTGCTTATTGTAAGAGGACCAGATGCAAATATCGTATTCGGAATTACTGTGTTTACAGTGCTATCAATATTAGGAATTATTTTTGCAATTGCGTCAAGACAATTATGGTTTATGATTCTTGGTGTAATTCTTAATTTAGGCGTTCTCGTTTATGCATGCTTTCTATTGTTAGCAGTGGGTATTAGCGGATAATTTATTTTTTGACTAAGTAAATATCAAATTTTGAAGACATACAATTTCGTATGTCTTCTAATTTTATAAACATATGGAAGGATAAATAAAGTAAAATATAATTAAAGACTATAATGAGAGCAGGTTAAAATTATGAAGGTGAATGGTAAAACGGTTTTAGTGACAGGTGCGGGGTCAGGAATGGGACAAGCGATTACTTTGCAGCTGTTGGATATGGGTGCGAAAGTTGTTGCAATTGATTTAAATGAGGAGTCATTGAACGAGACGGCGACTTTATCGTCTGTTAAGTCAGACCGTTTATATTTGAAAGTTTTAAACATTACAGATAGAGAAGCTGTGATGTCATTACCAGAAGAAATTAAAGAGTCATTTGGTGAGGTGGATGCAATTATTAATAATGCAGGAATCATTCAACCATTCATAAATGTGGAATCACTGGATATTGAAAAAATTGAACAAGTGATGGATGTAAACTTTTACGGCACCTTGTACTTTGTCAAAGCCTTCTTACCACATTTAAAAGAGAGAAAAGAAGCACACATCTTAAACATATCGAGCATGGGTGGATTCTTACCAGTACCAGGCCAATCGATATATGGTGCTTCAAAAGCAGCGGTGAAGCTGTTGACTGAGGGATTGGCATCAGAGTTAAGAGCTACGAATGTGAACGTCACAGTCGTGTTCCCAGGTGCGATTGAAACGAATATTACAACGAACTCAGGACTGGAAGATAGAAAATCAAGTGAATCATCGAGTAAAGAAGCGAATAAATTTAAACCACTGCCAGCGAGAGAAGCGGCAAAAATTATTATTAATGGTATGGAGAATAATATGTACCGTGTGCTAGTAGGTAAAGATGCAACATTCTTAGATAGATTTTCTAGAATCAGCCCAAAACGTGCTGGTGCTTTTATTGCGAAGAAGATGGCAAGTTTGACGAAATAAAAATTTAAAAAGGTTACTGCTAAGTTGATTTATCAGCAGTAACCTTTTTAAATATGTATATAGTGTATACGGTTATTTCTGAATCTTACCGGCTGTAAAGCCACCGTCAACAGGAAGAATCACACCGTTTACTTGTCGTGCTAAATCAGAACATAAGAAGAGCACAGCGTTTGCTTGATCTTCAGGCATTGCCATTTCACCACTTGGAAGAGAATCTAAAACAGCTTGATACTGATCAGGTGCAACTTTCGCCCAACCCTCAATCGCAGGTGTTAATGTTGAACCAGGGGCAATCGCGTTCACTCGTATATTCTCTTGACCATACTCTAATGCGATTGCCTTTGTTAAACCACTGATACCATGTTTTGATGCGACATAACCAGCCATGTTCGGAACACCTTCAATACCAGCACCGGAAATTGTGTTGACGATAGTTCCACCGCCATTTTCAAGCATTGCATTCACTTCATGTTTTATAGAATAGAACGTACCATACAATGTGATTTTTACTGTCTTATCCCAGGCATCAGAATCCGCATCACCAATCCTGCCTTGTTGTAAGCTGGTGCCCGCATTATTGTGTGCGAAATCAAGTTTCCCGAATTTATTTACTGTTTCATCGATTAATGCTTTAACCTGAGTCTCATCACTCACATCACAATAGAAAAATTCTGCAACACCACCTGCGTCACGAATCATCTTTACAGTTTCATTACCCGCATCTTCACTTATATCAGATACCATTACTTTGGCACCGTGTTTTGCTAAAGTGATTGCACTGCTTCTGCCAATACCAGAACCTGCTGCTGTAACTAAACCTGTTTTACCATCCATTAAATTCATTGATCATACACTCCTTGGTTGTAAGTTTATATTAGGGTTCAATCGGGGAAATTATGATATGTGAACTTACTTAGAATTGAGCCCGACAGATACAATAATAACCTAGTGGATTGATTCCGTAAACGCTTTCAACTTTAGTTTTACGTTCCACAACGAGTTAAAAATGTTCTGTGGAACGCGATGGGTGATGAAACGTTCCCCAGCGTCTGAAAAATTGCTCTGAGGAACGCGGCGGGTGGTGAAACGTTCCCCAGCGTCTGAAAAATTGCTCTGAGGAACGCGGCGGGTGGTGAAACGTTCTACAGCGTCTGGAAAATTGCTCTGTGGAACGCGACGGGTGGTGAAACGTTCCCCAACGTATGAAAAATTGCTCTGTGGAACGCGATGGGTGATGAAACGTTCCCCAGCGTCTGAAAAATTGCTCTGAGGAACGCGG